>CAZCKQ010000090.1:0-7088 GCA_964499315.1 uncultured Eubacteriales bacterium
GTTTCTGCCTGAGACGTATCTTGCGTAGATGTCGGTTGTGTCTTGGGGGTACAACCTGTCAGCATTAACGCTGCAGCCATGAACACTATGACAACAAACGCAAAGAAACGCATCACTGATTTGTTTGTAGACATTTGAATCCTCCTTTAAATATATTTGCCATATGGGTAATACCCATAAAATAGCCGCGTCTTCATCCTTTTACTGATCCTACAAGAAGGCCTTTTACGAAATATTTCTGAAAAAACGGAAAAACAACCAGCATCGGCCCTGCGGAAACAAGCATGGTAGCCATTCTCATAGATTCAAAAGGTAGCGCCCTGACATCGACTGTTACATGTCCCATCTTTCCGGCATTAGTCTTTAAAAAATTCAGACTGCTCATCATATTGAAAATCATAGTCTGAAGAGGATAAAGATCCTTTGTATCAATGAACATGAGGGGAAGCCACCAATCATTCCAATACATTAGCATATATAAGAGCGAGACGGTGGCAATACCCGGTTTTGAGAGCGGAACAGCAATGGTGAAAAAAATCCTGAATTCACTCGCCCCGTCAATTTTCGCAGACTCAAACATCTCCATATGTAGTTCCGAAAGGAATCCCTTAAGAAATAATACAAGAATTGGCACTATGGTATAAGGCAAAATAAGAGCGAATATGGTATTCTGGAGGCCGAGCACTTTAGTTACGACAACATACCAGGGCACCAGGCCTCCGCTGAATAACATCGAAAAAAACACAAGGAAAGAAAACTTGTTCCTGTATCTGAAGTCTTTCCTGGATAGCGTATACGCGAACATCGTGGCTATCGTCATAGAAAACCCGGTTCCGAATACTGATACAATGATGGATATCTTATATGATCTTAATATCAAATCTTTTAAAGAATACAGCATTCTATAGGCATTAACAGAAAATTCCCTGGGTATGAGGGTGAATCCGTTGTTATAAATAGAACTATCAGTTGTAAAGGATATTGTAACGATATATAGCATCGGTATCATAAACAATATTGAAACAACAATAAAAAACAGATTCAGAATAATATTTGTTGTTGGTGATATTGTGCGGCCTGATTTTATCTTTTTCATTTATTATAGTGCTCCTTATGTTTAGAATACTGCGCTTTCACTCTGATACCTGCGTAATAAATAATTAGTACCAAGTACAAGGAAAAACCCGACTACCGACTGATAAAGGCCAACCGCTGTGCCCATACCGAAATCGCCTGTTTTACGCAGCGCTCTGTATACGTAAGTATCCATGACATCGGTCACCGGATACAACATGGTAGAGTCCTGCGGAACAAAGAAAAACAAACCAAAATCCGCATTCATTATACGCCCGACTGAAAGCATGACAAGAAGACATAACAAAGGAAGTATGAAAGGTATGGAAATGTACCTTATCTGTTGAAGCTTGGTAGCGCCGTCAATCTCAGCAGCCTCATAAAAGCTTGTGTCAATCCCCATTAGCCCTGTGTAGTAGAGAATGCTGCCATAGCCTACTCCCTTCCATACATTAACAATTATAAGAATAAAAGGCCAATATTTCGGTTCTGAATACCATAAAACAGGTTCGTTCCCAAAATATGCAAGTATACGATTAAGAACACCTAAATCAGGATTAAGGAATACATAAAAGAGGAAAGCTGCGAAAACCCAGGAAGTAAAGTATGGGAAGAAAAGAATCGTCTGATAGATCTTCGTCCATCTTTTATTGAGTTCAAATAGCATAAGTCCAAAAGCAACAGCTGTAAAAGTACCAATAACAATAAAAGCGAGATTCATCAGTATTGTGTTTCTTGTTATTACAAATGCGTCACTGGAAGTAAAAAAGAATTTGAAATTGTCAAACGCTACCCATGGACTTCCGAAGAACCCTTTCCCGGGGTAATAGTTTTTGAATGCAAGTACGACCCCAAACATAGGAAGATAATTGAATACAATGAGGAAGGTCAATCCTGGAAGAGCCAATAGGATTAATTCCTTGTTCCTTTTTAAGTTGTAAATCATTAACCGGAATCTGTTCCTTAATGATTTATCGTGATCAAATCTACTAATAATGCTATTATTATTCATCGTTTCCATGCCTAGATTGTATATTAGATACATATGAATATAACAGTTTAAAATTTTTAAATGTATTTAAAAACAGACTCTAATTAATTTAAATTACTTCAAAATACATACATTTATTAAGTCGAAAGATTCTTTTTTATAAGAACAATTGCATGTCTTAATTGTCCGAAATAGCTTCCGTCGACAAATATTCGGAACATGATCATATGTTGATCTTCACATGTGTTTTGAGGAACACAAAAAGTAAATGAAATTTTTCCATCCGGAACAATATTATCGCCACGCTTATCCGCAGAACCCGAAGAAAACGGCGGTACTATGGTTTGGCCGCCATCTGTATCGTCTAAAAGCACCCAGCGTTCAGGCAGCATCGGGCTGGCACGCACGGTCATAGGACTGGTTCCATGATTTGTAATATGTAATTCCACCGTAACTATCTCTCCCGGTTCGGCAGTCTGCTCATAGGGGTATGAACGCAGCCACCACTCGTCTATGCCAAAATCAGGAGCGTTCCACGGTAGTAATCCGGTTAATATATGTTCACGTTCAATCAGCTTCTTTTCTAAATAAGCCAGATGGCTGCCGGTAAATTTGAACATCTTAAGCTGGTGCTGGTTAAGAATATAATCAGGTTCGTATTTGCGCAGCACATCAATACAATACCTATAACCCCGGCCTTTGCCGGTAAAATTCCGATTGCCGCTGCAATAATCGTCAATTCCATTAGGGGAAAAAGAATCACCGGCTAATAATATTTTTATTCCATGGCCCTCGACCAGTAAACCGCTATGATATAATGTCTGCCCCGGAAGATGCATTGCCGTTAGGGTAAACTCGTTCCATTCCCAGGAATAGCCATCCGGCATGATTCTACCTACATGCACCGGATTAGGAGAGATGCATGGCAGGAAGCATTTTCCCGGATACTCTATGACCTCTGCCACATATGCCGTTGTCATCACCGGACAACAAAATTCTGAAGCCAGACTCCCCAAATGGTCCACATGGTCATCATGGTAATGAGTAACCCAACATGCGTCAATAGTCCGGACCACACCCTGATTCACCCAATCATGCAATATATCTGCAACTTTCTCGCATCCACAGTCTATAATCATTGCCGATCTGTTATCAGAAATCAGCGCAAATGTAGTAAATTCCACATGCTTTATAAAATCGGGCAATTCGGCACATTCCGCCGGCTTCATGACGGCGGCGCTCCTGCAGACATCCCCGAGGCAACCCGGAAAGTAATAGTTGACGCTTGAGATGGAGCAGTAATTTTCGTACAGCCTGTTTAGCAACTCAATAGCTGCTGTCGTGGATTCTACCGGATTATTAATAATATCGCCATGCGACGGAATGATCATATGCTTCGGATCAAGCTTTAAAGAGATCTTTCTCATGCTTTCGATAAGCTTTGCGGCATTACCCATAAAGCCGTGATAATCTCTGGTGGTATTGCCCTTTTGAAGGGAATAGAGCTCGTATATCTGACCGTTGCCGTATATCACATCTCCGGAAAAGCAAACTGTCGTTTTGCCCCGCCGGACAATATATGAAACGCTTCCGTCAGTAGCGCCCGGAGTCTCCAACACCTCTATGACGAATTCTTCCCATTTTATAATGTCATCTTCGGTTACCGTGCCGGAAACCTGCAGATTTTTTGTCATGACAAGAGGACCCGGCTGATAATGATACAGGTGCCAGCGGTTTTGAGGATCCTGCCAGAAGGCCTCCGCGTCCTCAAACAAATGTTTATCCTTTTGGGGAACCATGAACTTCGTATTCCCCGCGAATTGATATGCGCCGGCAGTATGAGTCCTTCGGTGCTGCGTAAAAAGAATGGTGTCAATAGTATCTGCTCCAAGCTTCTTAAGGTCTCCTATTTTAAGAGAATCGCAGCAATCGATAAGAACAGCCTTGTTTTTATGTATTAGGACGCCTGTATTTACGGCGCCCCGATATACATAAATGTCATCAGCGAGTTTTATGAAATCCTTTTGTGTAGTATTCGATCCTTTGCACCCCATTAAGATAAACGTCCCCTATGCTTGAGTATAGCCTTTCGCATAGCCTCGATGTTTTCTCCCGGAACAAGAGCTTGCACGTTATGGGCAGGCGACAGGATGTACCCGCCGTCCTTACCGAGTACGTCGACCAATCTCTTTATCTCATCATCTATCTCCTGAGGCGTACCGAAAGGAAGGATCTTCTGTACGTCAAAGGCACCCCAGAAGCAGATATCTTTGCCGAATTCCTTCTTCAGCACTTCCGGCTGCATGTTCCTGGCACTTGTCTGAACGGGATTGAGGATGTCAACACCCGCATCGATAAGACCCGGGATCAGTTCATACATCGAACCGCATGTGTGCAGGAACACCTTTGCTTTAGTCTTTGATTTGATGAAATCGAATATCCGTTTATGATACTTTTTAATGTATTTGTTATACATGCTGAGCGGTATTATGGAACGGTCCTGCATTCCGATATCGTCACCCTGGCACACGATATCCACATAGTCGCCTATTTCGGACAGCATGACGTCGTACAACGCGATATCCATCTCTGTGATCTTATCAAGAACGGCTTCGGCTTGCGCCGGTTCATTATACAGATCATAAAAGAAATCCTCCCAGCTGCGGAGCCAAAGGGACTGTTCAAACGGGCCTGCGCACATCAGATCGGCAACGACTGCAAAATCCGTGTTTTCATGGAGGTGCTTGGCTTCCTGCCGGATGCCCCTGGTCCTGGCCGGATTATACGGATCCAATCTGAAAGTGGCGTCTATGTCCTTCTGTGTGATGTTCTCGCCTGTCAAAGGCTTAACAACTATATCGTAATAATACTCGCATGGTCTCCAGACAAGGCCGACCTCATCCGTATACGACCCGTCTTCGTGGTAAATAAGGGGATCGGGCTCCGGAGCCTTCAACCTGACAGTCCTGAAGTCCATTTCGAACATGTTCATTATGTTTTCCGGAGTCGCTACTGTGCCCATAGCTTTATGGGTAATCAGGTGCGGCGTTTTCTCGAGGCCGAGATATTCCTCGTAATTATCCTTCGCAAACTTTGTAAACGCATCGCAGATATGCGCTCCAAGGCTTACCGGAACTTTGTCTGGCTGCTTGTGGTTCAATGCTGCTTTTACTCTTTCACGACTTGTCATTTAAATTCGCCTCCATTTTTTTAAACCCCAAGATCCGCTCGGGATTTTCATATAGCATCATCGTAGCAATCCTGATTGCCTGGCTCTCGCTGATCCTTCCTTCCTCGATATGTCTGGCCAAAGCCTGGTATACGGTCTTCCTCGCCAGCTTCGAGCACCACCAGATGGTTTCTATGTTGTTATTGTCCGTGCCGTAACCGATGATCCTGTTGATCGGCGCCAATCCGAGCCAGAAATATAACGCTTCCAATGAGTAAGTGGTGCTGAGGTTATAGCACCAGCACAGGTCTATCGACACATTTTTCATGCGGTTTGCAATATATGCGGCATCCTGATAATTAGGCAGGTTGCCGTGCATCAGGTTGAACCGCACCTCGGGATATTGCTTGAACAGGTTGCCCAGTTCGAGCACATTTCTCGGACCAATGACAAAATGATATTCTGGGCCTGTGTGGAATGCGACCGTCATATCGTGTTCTGCGGCCAGTCTGCAGAAATAATGGATCATAAAATCAGCAAGAGGACGCATCTCTTCAGGAGAATACCGGGTATATCTGAGCCAGGCTGCAAACTTGTTTTCGCCCAGCACTTTATTGAGACACTGCTCGGACTCGCTGCGGATGGGATTATTAAAACGCAGATTCCTTAAATATGCCTGACAGTTTTTTATAACGGTCGCGCCCTGTTTTTTGGCTTCGATGAGCATTTTTTCAGCGGCTTCCATAAGGTCATCAAGGGTATGTATGTAACTGCCGGTGAAATCTTGGATTATTTTGATGTCTTCGTATGAGCATATACCTGTAAAAAAGTCCATTCTGATTTTGAATCTCATCCGGTTTACAGGATAAACCGGCGGAATGGTTATCCCGCAGGGGTCATTAAGCATGTATGCTATACCTGCGTCATCCATCATCAGTTCAAAGCCGCCTTTTTTGTAATACCGCTTCTGGATGGCTTCGCGCGCTTTCAACAGATTTTGCCTTGTAACGGTATCGTCGCCGGCGAATTGTTCGCAGATAATACTCAACCCCTCGTTACGGAATGAACCTTCGGAAAACGAATATTCCTCAAGCGAATTGAGTATTACATTTAAGTACGATTCATCCGCAAACAGCGGTTTGATCCGCCCATCCGCATATTCCTCCGGATCCCGCAAGTGGTTGTGCGAATCGACTATCTTCATAGTTGAAATGTGGTCCCATAAATCCCGGTACTTAATTGTAATGTTGGCCATATTCCGCACCTTCCCCATATTCATATTCTATAGCTTTTTCAAAACAAGAACAAGTCCTGTTGCGCTGCTCCAGCCGTTTTCAGGAGGGGCGTCAAGTACGGTCCTTCCGCCTGCGGCATTTACTGTGCCGCTTGATAATCCGCTGCTGTCCCATATTCTCGTATCATAATAGATGTAGCTGTATGATCCTGCCGGCAGACTGATAATGGCGCCATGCGATGATTTCTCGCCACAGAAATATACAACATACTCCAAACCGGGGTTGGCCAGGACCTGCCAACATGCTCCCGGCCCTGCGCTTACCAGCGAATCATATTCTTCGCCTTTTGCATCTATCGGTGACATATCCCGGAAATTGACCGATTCGGCGACATTGCGAACGATCATCAGGCGTTCGGCGCGTTCATTCCATTCCGGCGTCCCGATGATATCCGTATCCTCAGCATAGTGGAAATAGTATCCACCGGAGACAAAGAAGCTCCAGGCCTCACGCGTGCACATATCCGTCAGCGTGGGGTTATTGTACGCGTGAGATTCGTTGTTCTGCAGTATCTTCCGGTGCCCTGAGGCGTACGGCTGTAAATCATGCAAAAACGAAG
>CAZCKQ010000091.1:0-7064 GCA_964499315.1 uncultured Eubacteriales bacterium
TCCTTTCTCAGCGTATTCAATTCATCCATCAGCAACGGAGGCACCCAGTTCTTATTTCCGGAATAAAGCCTGAAAGGAAATTTCACGAAATTCTTCAAATCACGGATAGTCTTGACCTCTCTGATTTCTACCATAAATCCCCTAAAATCCCCTATCTTTGAATTTTAAATTCAATATAAAGGTAATCCTGCCTTGATACCATCAACACAGCGTCGCATTTAGCGCAAAGACCTTCTCCGACAAGCCTGCCGCAATACTCCTGCGCTTTGAGCATATCAAGCTCCTCCTCGCCCGTGCCGAATGCAAAGCTCGCGGTTATATATTTTTCTCCTGCATGCTGCCGCAATTCCGACGAAATTATAGCCTTTACAATACTATAATCCATAACGCCACCCCGATCCATGCGGGCATACCTTTATGCAGATCCCGCAGACATGGCCCCTTCCGATATTACGATATGCTGATTTCATATGATCGCTGCATCTTTTTGCATCTACGATCAAATCCCTGTCAATGCCCTGATACCACGAATTCCCCTTCAGCGCGCCGGCAGGGCATGCCTTGACGCACTCGACGCAATTGCCGCAATTATCCCCAGCCTGAGGCAGCGCAGGGAGTTGCGCATCAGTCAGTATGGTCCCCAGTCTTACGCGCGGACCGAACCTGTTGCTTATGAAAAGGCCGCTCTTGCCGATCCATCCGAGGCCCGCTAGGACTGCCGCGGTTTTATGCGGAAATATGCCCCTGTATTCTTTGTATTCCTTCTTGCCGTCCTTACCGGGGCCTTCTTCATTGATCGACTGCGACGCCGGCACGGCAAACGCCCTATAGCCGCAATCCTCGATATAAAGCGAACCCCTGAGGGTAATGAGGTCTATGAGATTGTTCACTGTCCTGTAATGATGATAATAGGTGTGCGTAGGCCTTTCGGATATTTCATCGACTATCGCGTCCGACAACCGGACCGCCACCGAAACACCGTATTTATAAGAAAAATGCCCGACTGATACAGGGGTCGCGAATTGCGCATATCCCACCAACGAAGCTCCGGCCTCATATAACATGTCATCAAGTTTATGGATATCCAGCTTTTTAAGGCTGACAGGTTTGCTCCCCATGATGGAATTATACCAGACAACGGTTATATATGCTATAATTTCGGTATGCCGAATCCATTGGGAAACGATAAGGAAATTGCAAGGAATAAGCTGATCATACTGTATGTGATCGGCAAACTGGACGAAAAGCTCAGCAATACGGAATTAACGGGACTGTTGAGCGATATGCGGCTTATCAATTATTTCTCGCTGCAGCAGTTGCTGGCAGAGCTCGGTGAAGCCGGATTTATAAAAACAGCCAAAAAACACAACAGTGGCAATAACAGCAACAGCCGCAACAGAGCGGTATATCGAGTAACGGACGAAGGCCGCAGGGTGCTGGCTTCCCTCGTAGATCTGCTGCCCGAAGGCATCAGGAAGACCATCGATTCCACCCTGGCGGACCCGCCGGACGGTAAAAAAACCGCAAAGATCAGAATATCCGCTGATTTCACACCTCAAAACGAGAATGAGTATTCAGTATCTTGCAGCGTGAAAGAAAGGGATTTTACCATCATCGATATTAAGCTCGCCGCAGGATCAAGAGAAGATGCGAGGACTATGGTTTCAAACTGGAAAAAGCACTCAGACCAAATCTACCGGGATATTATCGAAAGCTTGATAAAAAAGAGGACATAAAAAAGTGAATAGTACTATTTGACATATTCGAATTCCAAATCATAGATCCTGACAGTATCGCCTTCAGCTATACCCATTTTCTCAAGTTCATCATTAACGCCCTTGTTTTTCAATGACCGCTGAAAATACTGCAAAGACTCACGATCGTCAAGATTCACCGACCCGAGCAATTTCCTTATCCAGTTCCCCTCAATGCGGTATACCGACCCTTCTTTTGTTATCGTGAACGGTTTATCTTCTTTAACCGTGTAAATCGTTTCCGGACATATCCGGACCTGCTCGGTCATCACGGGATCAGGCAGCTTCGCAAGCATTTCGGCTGCATAAAGCATCAATTCCTTAAGCCCGCTGTTCTTTGCGGCGGAGATTTCAAAAACTCTCAGGTCCTTCCCTTCAATATATTTTCTGAAACGCCCAAGATTTTCGGAGGCCCCCGGAAGGTCGGTCTTGTTTGCCGCAACTATCTGAGGCCTTGTTGCGAGCACCGGATTGTATTGGCCCAATTCTTCGTTAATTGTCTCGAAATCCTTTACCGGATCGCGTCCTTCGATACCTGATATATCGACAACGTGTATGAGCAGCCTGGTCCTTTCGATATGTTTCAGGAATTCATGCCCCAGGCCTGAACCGGAGTGAGCACCCTCAATGAGTCCCGGTATATCCGCGAGTACAAAACTGCTTTCGGGAACAAGTGAGACAACCCCAAGATTGGGCTCTACCGTGGTAAAAGGATAATTTGCGATCTTGGGTCTGGCTGAAGTGACACATGAAAGGATAGTCGATTTTCCTACATTCGGAAAACCGACAAGGCCGACGTCGGCCAACATCTTTAATTCAATGAGAAGCCGTCGTTCCTCGCCGGGCTCCCCGCTTCGCGCAAAATTCGGGGCCTGCCGCGTGGGAGTCGCAAAATGCTGATTGCCTTTGCCGCCGCGTCCGCCTTTGGCGATGACGACAGTCTGTCCGTGCCTTACCAGATCGGCCAGGACTATACCGGATTCTTCACTTTTAATGACTGTCCCCAAGGGTACGAGGATTATCAGGTCGTCGCCGCTGTGACCCGTACAGTTCCGGCCTGAGCCGTTTTGTCCGTCTTCCGCCCTGTAACGGCTTTTATACCTGAAATCGGCAAGCGTACGCATACCCTGTTCGGCTCTGAATATTATGTCGCCGCCTTTTCCGCCGTCGCCGCCGTCCGGCCCGCCCGACGGCTTGTATTTCTCCCTTAGAAAAGAAACAGCGCCATTTCCGCCGTTTCCGGCTTTTACATGAATTTTGGCGCTATCAATAAACATATGCTATTTATTATATTACACTTACTTGTTTTTTATCGCGGCCTACCCGTCCAAAGCTGACTCTGCCGTCAGCAAGGGCGTATAACGTGTCGTCGCTGCCTCTGCCGACATTTGTGCCGGGAAGGATCTTCGTGCCCCTCTGCCTGACCAATATATTGCCCGCAAGTACAAACTGGCCGTCTCCGCGTTTTGTACCAAGTCTCTTCGATTGGCTGTCGCGACCGTTGCGCGAACTGCCGACTCCTTTTTTATGTGCCATAATAACACCTCCGATCAAACACTTGCATTAGCATTTGCATTCTCAAAATTGATCCTGTCTATCTGTACTTTTGTATACGGCTGCCTGTGACCTTGTTTTCTGCGGTAATTCTTCTTGGCTTTGAACTTGAAGACAATTATCTTCTTATCCTTGCCGTGCCCGATCACCTTTGCAGTCACATTGGCGCCTTGAACCACAGGATTGCCGAAAACCATATCCTCTTCGCGGGAAACCGCAAGTACACGGTCGAATGTCACAACCGAGCCTTCTTCAGCGGCAAGTTTGTCAACGAAAACGATGTCGCCTTCCCGGACCTTGTACTGTTTTCCTCCTGTATCAACTACTGCGTACACAGATGCACCTCCTCCACCCAGTCTCGCCGGCCTATCAATAAAGGCACCGGTTCCGGATCAGATTCTAAGCCGGTTTTAAGGCCTTTGCCGCGCGGTCACCGCTAAATTCTAACACGAAGCCCCATTGATGTCAACACGTGGTCTCCTCCCGCAGAACCCTTCCCGCGCCGCCGCACCTCGGACAATCCTCGGTCAGCACCGAATACAATTCTTCCCTGACCTTCTTTCTCGTCATTTCTATCAGTCCGAGGCCTGTAATACCCAGCACCACTGTCTTCGTACGATCCTTTTTGAGTTCTTTCCTCAGTTCCGAAAGGATGCCGTTGCGGTGTTCGGCCGCTTTCATATCGATGAAATCTATAATGATTATCCCGCCGATATCCCGCAGACGCAACTGTCTGGCGATCTCTCCGGCGGCCTCAAGGTTTGTCCTGTAGACCGTATCCTCAAAGTTGTTCTTGCCTGTATATTTTCCGGTATTTACATCGATTACCGTCAAGGCCTCTGTTTTGTCAATCACAATATAACCGCCGCTCTTAAGCCATACTTTTCTGGCGAGTGCCCTCATGACCTTTGTATTAATGTCATAACGGCTGAAAATGTCGACGCTTTCGGCGACAAACTCCACGCGGTCCTTCAGGTCAGGGGACATCATCCCGACAAGCTCCAGTATCTTCTCATACTGCTGGCTGTTATTCACAATCAGCCTATCGATATCCGCATTGAACATATCGCGGACCGTCCTGTAGACCAGGTTGAAATCCTTGTGCAGGCAACGTGGCGCGGTGACGGACCTTTCTTTGTGCTTTATATTATCCCAGAGTCTTAGCAGAAACTGCAGGTCTTGCTCTATTTCAACCGGAGTCCTGCCTTCGGCTGCCGTCCGCGCTATCAATCCGATCCCGCCGGGTTTGATCACGCCAAGGAGCTTCTTTAGGAACAAGCGCTCCTTTTCATCTTCGATCTTCCTCGAAATGCCTGTATAATCGGCATTAGGCATCAATACGAGATACCGGCCCGGCAACGTGATATTTGTTGTAAGCCGGGAACCCTTTGAGCCTATCGGCTCTTTTGCGACCTGTACGGTAATCTCCTGTCCCTGCTTCAACATGTCTTCTATCGGATAGGATTTGCCGTTGAAGCAATGCCCGCTTCCGCCAACCGAGCCTTCATAATGCTCGTAATCAGCATCGAATTCCTCATCCTCATCGATAACGCTATTGTTGATATCGTCAATATAAAGGAACGCATTCCGGTCTGTGCCTATATCCACAAAGGCTGCCTGGATGCCGGGCAGCACGCTGCTTACCCTTCCTCTGTATATATTGCCGGCGGTGCATTGCGGGTTATTGCGTTCTATAAAAAATTCGACAAGGTTCCCGTCTTCAGTCAATGCGACCCTCGTATCCAACACGCCGATATTGATTATTATTTCCTTTGACACTACAGCACCTCCGGATCCATAGGATCGACAACGCTTTTATCACTTTTTTCCACAAACAGGCCTGTCCTGTGGATAGAGACAATCCCGCCGCCGTTCGCGCCGTCTGCGCCGCTCGCGAAGATTACGCCAAACAGGACTTCCGGCCTGAGGTTCCTGTTGCCTCCGGCGCTCGCGTCCAATCTCACCATATATATATCGTCATCAATCCGGCCGGCAATCTCCAGTCTTTTTATCAACGGCCTGATATCGACCCTTTTCGTAACGCCTTTGGATGTCTTTTCTGCAAACACCTCGCCGGCATTGAGGATTTGCGCCAATTTATCTTCAAGCAATACCTGCCCTTTATCGTTGTCAATACGAACCGTGACCTCATAAGAGGCCATTACCACCGAAGCCATGATATTTCCCGCGGATGCTTTGGTCTTTGCATCGACGATCCTCATACCCGCGGGCATCTCGCTGTTCAGAATGGTTTTGAAGCATACCGGATCGACAGGATATTCCAGATCAAAATCAACAATCTCGGCGTCGCTCGTCATGCCCATCGATAGGGGCAATCCAAAAACCATGCGCGGGTGCGGGTTGAAACCTTTGCTATACGAAACCGGTATGCCCGACCGCCGCAAAACCCTTTCAAAAAGTTTCATCGTATCGAGATGCGCAATATATTTCACTGCCGGACCCCTCGAGAATTTCGCCCTTAATCCGGTCACAGCCATACCCGTCACCTCATTCCATTCCGTCGCATTTTGCCGGCTGACATGACACGCAGATCTTGTCTGACGACGAAATGCCGCAGCCGGCGCAGACCTTCCTGCAATCGGCGGTCAACTCGCCTCTTTGCGCCTTTTCTCGCTCATTCAGCAAATATCTGACGCTGACTCCGGTATCGATATGCCCCCAGGGCAATATTTCATCGGTTTGCCGGCGCCTGTTGGCATACAATGCCGGGTCAAGCCCGTGATCCGTGAACGCCTCCATCCACAAGTCATACCTGAAATGCTCGTTCCAACTGTCAAACCTGCAGCCTTTGCTCCATGCGCTGATCAGCACATCCCCAAGCCTCCGGTCGCCTCTGGAAAATACCGCTTCCAGAAAACTCAGCTTCGGATCGTGCCAATGCAAAACGATCTGCCTTTTTTTATTCCTGAACAGCTTTTTCAGCAAATCTATTTTCCCGTTCAAAGTTTCAAGATCATCTTGCGCTTCCCACTGGAAAGGGGTGTGCGGCTTCGGCACGAACGTCGAGACGCTGACCGTCACGTTGAGCCCCTTGCCCCTTTTTTCACGCGGCAGCGAATAATACAGTGCGATGACCTTGTCCACAAGGTCTGCTATACCATATATGTCATCAACCGTTTCTGTAGGCAGGCCTATCATGAAATAAAGCTTAAGGCTGTTCCAGCCTCCTTCGAATGCCACGCGCGACGATCCGAGCAGATCATCCTCCGTAACCCCTTTGTTTATTACATTCCTCAATCGCTGCGTTCCGGCCTCGGGTGCGAACGTCAACCCGCTCTTCCTCACGATGCGGACTTTGTCCATCAGATCCATGGAAAATGAATCTATGCGCAGCGAAGGAAGCGACAGGCTCACCTTCCTGTCCGAAAGCTTGTCGGAAAGCATGGTCGTCAATTGATCAAGCTTAGGGTAATCGCTGATGCTAAGCGATGTAAGCGATATCTCATCGTAGCCCGTGGCGTCCGCCAGTTTCTGCGCCGAGCCGGCAAGCACATCAGGCGAGCGTTCGCGCACCGGCCTGTAGATATACCCGGCCTGACAGAACCTGCACCCTCTTGAACACCCTCTGAAGACCTCAAGCATTATCCTGTCGTGGACTATTTGTATGAACGGGACGATGATCTTATCGGGAAAGATTGCCTTATCCAGGTCTTTGACGACCCTTTTGTTTATCTTTGACTTGTTGCAGCTCTCGGAATCATTGTATTGCACATCATATAAGGATGGGACTTACAC
>CAZCKQ010000092.1:0-7057 GCA_964499315.1 uncultured Eubacteriales bacterium
GTTAGACTGTCGGAAATTATGCAGCACCACTTGTTTGTATCCAATCCTTCGGTTGTGGAAGCGATAAGAGGATTAGGACTCGTACAGACCGCAATGATCGCCGTATCGATGTCAATCAAAAATTCGGATCCTTTCACCGGGACAGGTCTCCTTCTACCTGAGGCATCCGGTTCTCCAAGCTCCATCCTGACGCATTCCATCTGTTTTACCCACCCGGCGTCATCCCCGATGATCCTGACCGGATTGGCAAGCATTTTGAATATTATGCCTTCTTCGCGCGCGTGGTGGACCTCTTCGGCTCTTGCGGGCAATTCCGCTTCGGAGCGTCTATAGACGATATAGACGTTTTCAGTTCCGAGCCGCTTTGCGCACCTGGCCGCGTCCATGGCGACATTTCCGCCGCCAACCACCGCGACATTCCTGCCCACCTTGACAGGTGTCGAAGTCTCGGGGAATTTGTATGCCTTCATCAAATTGACGCGTGTGAGGAACTCATTTGCTGAATACACTCCGTTGAGATTTTCTCCGGGTATTCCAAGGAAAGATGGCAATCCCGCTCCCGATCCGATGAAGATGGCCTCATACCCTTCCTCCATCAGGTCATCCAGTGTCAGAACCTTACCTATCACCATGTTCGTCATGATCTTGACGCCCAGCTTTTTTAACAATCCGATCTCTCTCTGTACAAGGTCTTTAGGAAGCCTGAATTCCGGTATACCGTACATCAGCACGCCTCCCGGCACATGCAAGGCCTCGAATACAGTAACATCATACCCTGATTTGGCCAGGTCGGCTGCGCATGTCAGACCTGCCGGTCCCGATCCGACGACAGCGACTTTAGCTGCTTTTTTGCCGGGAGTATCCTTCTGGACCGGATTATCCTTATCACTATCCGCCATGCACCGGTCTGCCGCAAACCGCTCGAGTCGTCCTATAGCAACAGATTCGCCTTTTTTGGCCCTTACGCATAACCGCTCGCACTGCGTCTCCTGCGGGCACACCCTTCCGCATATCGCAGGCAAATTATTGGTTTCTATGATCTTTTGGTACGCCTCTTCATGCTTGCCTTCGGCTATAAGTTTTATGAACGCCGGGATGTCCACGAAAACAGGACACCCTTCAACACACGGCTTATTCCTGCATTGCAGGCACCGGCCGGCTTCCTCTTTCGCCATTTCATCGGTATACCCGGTTGCCACTTCACAAAAATTGGAATTTCTTATCGCAGGATCCTGCTCAGGCATCGCAACTTTATTCGGAGACATGTTCGGCACCGCTGACACCTCCTATCCTGCAGGTATGATCTTTAGTCAGGTCTTCCTCATTTCTGTACATGAGCTGCCTTCTCATGGCTTCATCAAAGTCCACCTGATGTCCGTCGAAATCCGGCCCGTCGACACAGGCGAATCTCGTCCGCCCTCCGACAGTCAATCTGCACCCTCCGCACATCCCGGTGCCGTCGATCATGACAGGATTCATGCTCACAATGGTGTTGATGGCATACTTTTGGGTTATGCCGCTTACGATCTTCATCATGATAAGAGGACCTACGACGAACGCAACATCATACCGGCTGCCTTCGAGCAGCAGCTTATTAAGGACATCCGATACAAATCCTTTGTTACCGTTCGACCCGTCGTCGGTTGTGACAAATAGTCGCGTCGAAACCTGCCTCATCTCTTTTTCCAGAATTATAAGACCGCTGTTCCTGAAACCTATTATCGCATCTACCTCGATTCCGTCGCCATGGAGTTTTTTGGCTTGTGGAAACGCTATAGCGGCGCCGACGCCGCCTCCTATGACCACAGCCTTCTTTACATCCGGGCCAAAATGCGTCGGGTTGCCCAGAGGCCCGATAAAATCCAGTATTTGATCGCCTTCTTCGAGGCTTCCGAGATGCTTCGTGGTCTTGCCGATCTCCTGAACAATAATAGTCACCGTACCCTCCAAACGGTCGAAATCGGCAATGGTCAGAGGGATCCTCTCACCGCCTTCGGATACGCGCAAGATGATGAACTGGCCGGGTTGGGCCTTTCTAGCTATATATGGCGCATATACCTTCATCAGCTTGACAGATTGATTAAGTGCTTTCTTTTCAACAATTCTGAACATAAACCATCCTTTAACAAATAATTTATAATTTATAATTAATAATAATTCACTTAGGCTTGGACGCAGGCTTGTGGACGCTCAATCCATCCGCGTCGTGCGCCGCTTCCATGATGATCTCGCTTACCGTAGGATGCGGGTGGATCGTGTCGGCAATATCATCTATTGCAGATTCAAGCCTCATTGCTACCGCGATTTCAGTGATCATATCAGTGGCCCTTGGGCTCACAATATGGGCTCCGATTATTTCACCGGTTTCTTCATCGGCAATGATCTTGGCAAATCCGCTTCGCTCCCCTATAATCTTTGATTTGCCGTTCATGCTGACCGGAAACCTTCCGACCTTGATATTCCGGCCCCTCTTGCGGCACTCTTCCTCAGACAGGCCTATGCTGGCTATCTCCGGAGAAGTATATATGCATGAAGGTACGGCTGAATAATCCATCCTTTTGTTTTGTCCCGCAGCATTTGCCGCCGCCGCAAAGCCCTGCGCCGAAGCCAGGTGCGCAAGCTGCGCCTTTCCGGTGACATCGCCGATGGCATATATCCCCGGAATGTTTGTCTCCATCAGGTCATTGACGGTGATATACCCTTTTTCGACCGAGATTCCTATATTTTCGATGCCGATCCCCTCGCTGCAGGGACGACGCCCCACCGCGACCAGCACGATATCCCCCTCTGCCGTCTTCTGAGCGCCTGACTGTTCATAGGTACATAAAGCTGCATTTACGCCCGTCCCACGGGTTATCCCGGTAAGCCGTGAACCCGTACTTATCCTTATACCTCTGCTCTCCATCTTTTTTCTGATTGTAGCCGCAACTTCACTATCCAATCCCGGCAGGATCTGGTCCATCATTTCTATTATTGCGACTTCGCACCCGAAAGCGCTGAATAAGCTCGCAAATTCCATCCCTATCACGCCGCCGCCTATGATTACCATTCTCGATGGTACTGTTTTCAATTCGAGTATTCCGTCGCTGTCGGTGACAAACGGCAAGTCACCGCCGGGGATATTAAGCCTGAAAGGCTTTGAGCCTGTTGCAATGATCATTTTGCCGCATGATATTGTGTATTGTTCCGCGCCGCTTACTTCGACCATGTTTGCGTCCTTGATATATCCCCTGCCATTAATAATAATCCCGCCGTTCCCTCTGACCAGTTGCTCCACTCCGGCTCTCAATTGATTCACTATGGCTTCTTTCCTTGATGTTATCCTGCTGTAATCAAATGTGGCCTTCTCAACGTCCACCCCGAAGACGGAAGCATTTCTTACGGTTTCATAAACCTCTGCGGCATGAAGCAGGGCTTTTGTGGGGATACATCCACGGTTGAGGCATGTTCCGCCCATCTGCAGTTCTTCTATGACAGCTACCTTCAATCCGAGCTGCAAAGCCCTTATAGCTGCGACATAACCGCCTGGGCCTCCGCCTATTACTGCAAGATCAAAGACATTTTCCATACCGGTACTCCCCTCATATGCTTATATACGTGCAACACCCGAATTACGCGCCGCTTCGGCCACCGCAGCCGCAACCGCCTTGCCGACCCTCGGATCGAATGGCGCAGGGATGATATAATCAGGATTCAATTCATCCGGTGTTATGATCTCCGCGATAGCTTTGGACGCGGCTATCTTCATCTCGTCATTTATGTCCCTTGCCCTGACGTCAAGCGCGCCCCTGAATATCCCGGGAAACGCCAGCACATTGTTTATCTGGTTTGCATAATCCGACCTTCCTGTTCCAAGCACTCTAGCTCCTGCGGCCTTTGCCTCTTCGGGCATGATTTCCGGAATAGGATTGGCCATGGCGAAGATTATCGGATCATGCGCCATACTGCGCACCATATCGCCGTCAACCATTTTGGGTGCAGAAAGTCCGATGAATACATCCGCTCCGGAGATCACATCACGCAGGCTGCCTTTCTTGCGCTTAAGGTTTGAAATGCGGGCCATTTCTGCCTTTTCGGAATTGAGATTGTCACGCCCTTCATAAATGGCGCCTTTCGTATCACATAATATGACGTCCTTCAGCCCCATTTTCATAAGAAGGCGTGTAACAGCTATGCCTGAAGCCCCCGAACCATTTACTACAACCGAAATATCACGTATATCTTTACCTACTATCTTAAGCGAGTTGATTATGCCGGCAAGGGCCACGACGGCAGTCCCATGCTGATCGTCGTGGAATATGGGGATATCGCATTCGGCCTTCAGCCGCCGCTCGATTTCAAAACACCTCGGGGCGGAAATGTCTTCGAGATTAATCCCCCCGAAGCTTCCGGCAATGAGCTTTATACAATTGACAGTTTCGTCGACATTTTTTGACCTTATACATAGCGGGAATGCATCAACGTCGCCGAATGTCTTAAATAATACGCATTTACCCTCCATGACCGGCATACCGGCCTCAGGGCCGATGTCGCCCAGACCCAGCACCGCCGTGCCGTCGGTGACGACTGCCACAAGATTCCACCTTTTGGTATATGCAAATGAAAGATCGACGTTTTTCTGTATCTCAAGACAAGGCTCGGCAACACCGGGGGTGTATGCCAGCGAAAGATCGCGCCTGTTCTCAACCTTTACGGTGCTGATGACCTCGATTTTGCCTTTCCATTGTTCATGAAGCTTCAAAGATTCCTGCTGCAACGACATTGCCATAAAACATCTGCCCCTTTTCAAAAATATTGGTAATATTATAGCACAATATTTTAACATAAAAATGCCTGGTAGATATAATAATAAAATTCGGGGATAAATAAGCATATGGATAATGCAAACAAGGAACACACGGCCTTTAAACCGCCATTATGGTACATCAAGACAAGAAACGCCATATACTACACCCTTGGCGTCATCGAAACACTGCTCGTCATAAGCTTCATATTCAGGCTCCTTGGCGCAAATCCCGCCAGCGGTTTCGTAAACTTGATATATGTAACCACAGGAATCCTGAAAGCGCCTTTTTCCGGAATATTTTATTCTTCAATAACCGAAGGGCTTGTTGCAAAGTCGGTGTTTGAGCCTGCCGCAATAATCGCGATGATAATCTATGCAATGGCGGCATGGGGGCTGGTTGGCCTTTTGAAGCTGAAAGTGGCCAGAGACGGGCATTAAGTTAAATAACCGATACATTATATTTTTCAGCCTCTTCCAATATCGATCCGGGCAGTTCTTTTTCAGATATCCATACATCGGCATCTTCAAGACCCGCATATGTAAAAGGCAGATTTTTATTGATTTTGCCGGTATCCAACAGCATGATGACTTTGCCTGCGCGCCCGACAATCTTTCGCTTGAGTTCGCATTCATAAATGTCCGCTACGGTAAAACCATTACGAGCTGAAAAGCCCGACGCCGACATGAACGCAAGATCAATGTTCATACTGTCTAGAGATTCTGCTATTCTGGGGCCTGACATCGAAAGCGTGTTGCGGTTCATCTGCCCGCCAAGGACCGTGACGGAAACCTTGACCTTCTTGATGAGCTCGAGCGCAATATCAGCTCCATTTGTTATTATGGAATAATTGTCGTCGGGAAGTATCTCTGCAAGACACATTAGGGTCGTCCCTGAATCAAAATAGATGGAGCGCCCTTTTTCTACAAGATGAAGCGCTTTTTGGGCGATCTTTATCTTAGCGGGCATATTCTCCGCTGACATACGGGAATAGACATTCTCGCCGTCCACAGACATCACCAGCCTTTTGGTGCTGACGGCGCCCCCGTAAGTACGCACTACTATGCCCTCTTTCTCAAGGAATATAAGGTCCCTTCTCAAGGTCATCTCCGACACCTCGGGAAACATATCCCTGAGATGGCTCAGCTGGACCTCCCCTTTATGGTCCAGCAGATGAATTATCTGATTACGTCTCGGATTGTTCATAATTGTTATACTAACACATTTCGTACAAATGTCAATAACACTAAAGGGCTCATCGCATAATATATTTTGAGATGGGGTTTATCATGCCGATAAAACACAGGTTTCTGAAAGCAGTCTTGATGGCTGCCGGCGCTTTGTCCGTATTGCTGGGCATTTTGGGCATTTTGCTGCCTCTGCTTCCTTCCATTCCGTTTTTTCTGATCGCCGTCGCGTGTTTTGCCAGAAGCTCAGGCAAATTATACGATTGGCTGCTGAATAACAGATTGACAGGCAGGTATATAAAGGATTACCTTAATGGCAAAGGCGTGCCGCTGCATGCGAAAATATCGGCCATTATAATACTATGGCTGACTATAGGCTGCTCCATCCTGTTCATCGTCTCGAGCCCTTTTTTAAAGGCTTTCTTATTATTGGTTGCCGTTGGTGTGACTGCACATGTCATTATGATAAGGGCAGCCCAAAAAAGAAGGATTATTTAATGGGCGTTGCATGCGAAAGCAGGTACCTTTCGGCCTCGGTGCACCAAATTCCGTTATTGCGCCTTATTATTGCCGATAAACCGGCAAACAACGGATCTTTGTCAGCCTTGAGATCGAACTCGTCCAATGCGGTCAGTCCCATCATGATATTGGTATATATAAGCTTTTTGCCGCCGGGGATGGCAGGCAGATTGAGCGTAGCATCCGCATAGCTGTCCAGCCCGCCCACATGCGTAATCATAGGGGAAGGGTCGATCAGGCCTTTTTCCATCATCCTCAACGCTTCAGCCATATCATTGGTTTTACTTCCGCTGATACCTGCAACATGTGTCGATGAATAATGGACATCATAGAAATTAAGCCGGGCGGAAAATCCGGGATCTGTCGGACCTGCAAAAAAATTCAGGCAGCCGTCGCGAGCAAGGATGCTCCCTCCCTGCTCAACAACAGACTCCACGGGAGCATACACAAATACGTCATCAAAACCTTTCCCGCCTGTCAGGTTCATCAAAAATGATACGGGATCGCTTAAAGCAGATGTATCGGCGTAAATCAATTCTATACCGTTTTTACGGGCCGCCTCCGGAG
>CAZCKQ010000093.1:0-7054 GCA_964499315.1 uncultured Eubacteriales bacterium
TTCCGACATTTTGTTGACGACGTCGGGTTTTATGATCGGGATTTTATAAATAAATTCCATTATGGCATTATTTTGTTTTTGGTCAAGTTCATATTTCCTCAGTATTTCCTCAAAGAGGAATTGTTCGGGCTCTATCATCTGTACCGGGCCGCATACTATTGCGCCCTTCATCGTGCCGCCCGTGGCACCCGTGCCGTCTGTGCCGTTTGTGTCGTTTGTGTCGTCCGGCGCTATTGGCGAGGCCCAGAAGGTAAAACCCAACGGGCAGAAGTATATGTATTTGCCTCCGAACCTTTCCGCCTGGTAACTTCCGTAAAGGTGTGCATTCGAGCACAGGTTACGGATCCGTCCCACATTTTCAATGTGCGCGCAAAAATCACAAATACCTGCTTTGCCGCAGGATTCATGCAGTTTCGAGCCATGGATATCGATAATTATCGTACGGACGCCTGTAGAAACACTATAGGAATCCGCGGATTTGATCGCCCTGTCAAGGTCGAATCGCGTCAAATCCTTGCCATTAAGGTTATCGCTGGTCATAATAAGTTATTATAAACCAATGACGGCCTTGATGTAAACCATGCCCTCGATTTCATGTAACCATTATCTGAATCAATCATACTACTTGGGTATGGCATGGTATTGAAATATATTATCCTTTTTTGTAATAATTTATTGTATTGCTCGCACTCAGTTCAGGATGATACGCCGGTAGGTCTTCCGGCCTTTTCGGATCACGAGCCCGCCTGACTTGAAGTGTTCCTCGGTGATAGGGGTAAAAGGATCGTCTATCCTTAGTTCGTTGATATACAGTCCGCCCTGGACAATAAGCCTGCGAGCCTCGCTGTTGGTCGGGCATATGCCGGAAACCACGGCTGCATCGACAGCTGTCATGCCTGTTGCCAGCCTGTCTTTGTCAATACCGACCGTCGGAATTCCCGATATGTCGGATGCGCCGCTGCCCGATCCGAAAGCCGCTTCAGCAGCCTTTTGCGCCTTAGCAGCCTCGTCTGCGCCGTGTACGAGCGCCGTCACCTCATACGCGAGCGTTTTCTTGGCCTCGTTTATCTGCCGGTCATTGACTTGCGTGCCGGCGGCATTTTCAAAGCGCCTTATCTCATCCATGGGCAGGAAAGTCAGGAGCTTCAGGCATTTCACCACGTCTTCGTCGTGTACGTTGCGCCAATACTGGTAGAAATCGTAAGGCGAGGTCTTTGCCGGATCTAGCCAGACCGCGCCGGACTCGGTTTTGCCCATCTTCCTGCCATCGCTCGTGGTGAGCAGGTTGAGTGTCATGCCGTGGACCTCTTTACCTTCGACGCGCCTCACAAGGTCGATCCCGTTGAGTATGTTCGACCACTGGTCGTCGCCACCCATCTGCAGCGTGCATCCGTGCTTTTTGAAAAGCATGAGGAAGTCGTAGCTTTGCATGAGCATATAGTTGAATTCGATGAATGAAAGGCCCTTTTCAAGCCTGGATTTGAAGCACTCGGCGGCGAGCATCCTGTTTACCGAGAAATGGACGCCTATCTCGCGCAGGAAATCGACGTAATTGAGCTTGAGCAGCCAGTCGGCGTTATTTATCATAATGGCTTTATCGTTGCCGAAATCGATGAATTTGGAGAGCTGCGCCCTGAATCTGTCCGCATTATGCTGAATCTCCTGCAGCGTGAGCATCTTGCGCATGTCGGTCTTCCCGGACGGGTCGCCGACCATCGCCGTGCCTCCTCCTATGATAGCGATCGGCTTGTGGCCTGCCCTCTGCATATGCGCCATTGCCACCATCTGCAGGAAATGCCCTACATGCAGGCTGTCCGCCGTCGGATCAAACCCTATATAAAAAGTGACCGGCCGGCTCCCGAGGACGCCTCTCAGCGCCTCCTCATCGGTGATTTGCGCGATGAACCCTCTTTCGGTCAGCGTATCATAAACATTTTTTGCTGCTGCGGCCATAATCTCACCCATTCTCTTTCTTATTATTGCCTTATTATTGCCAAACCCTTGTGTTTCGAGTATTTTACCATAATATCACAGGGCATTGCAATCACAATAAACGTGCACATTCACAAGCAGTTTGCTCTATAGTAGAATTAAAAGGGGGTGTTTCCATGAAAAGGTACGAATACAAATGTGTTTTTATTTGGGGATTAGGTGAGAAGACAACGCGAAGACTGAATGAATATGGAATGCTGGGCTGGGAATTAGTGTGCGTATGGGGTCCTTGGCATTATCTTAAAAGAGCATCGGAGAATTAATAAAAGACATGGAATTGGAGAGTTAAGTTAATGGAGATTGTTTATATGGATGGCATGTCACATGATTTTGTCATGCTTTGCTCGGAGTTGGATAATTTTATGTTGAATTTTAAGGATGTAGACAAAACAGCTTATTATCCTTATGGTAGTCATGAGAATATCAATGATGCTTTTGTGGCTTATCAAAACGGAATTCCTATCGGATGTGCTTCTTTCAGAAAACAAGCAGAAGGTGTAGCTGAATTAAAACGTGTGTTTGTTAGAGAGAACTACAGAGGCAAGGGTATATCTAAAAAATTGCTGGATGCTCTGGGAAATAAGGCAAAAGAAAAAGGCTTTCATACCCTTACTCTTGGTACCCTGCTATCTCTTATACCGGCTATAAACCTTTATCATAATCATGGATTTAGAGATACTTCTATCAACGGGCTTTATGTATGTCCAAACAGTTATAATACCGTGCAATGCTGATGTGCGACATTCCAGCAGGGGTTTTTATACGTGAAAAGACTGTTGATTAACAGAAAGCCAAATGCATTTACGTGCTTTCTAGTTATCAGAAAAAAAGCTGATTAAATACGGATCACATTGCGTGTGTAATCCTGCCCGGTGTATCTTTGTGACGGGGAAGGGAAGCCGAGGACATAAATATCGGTGGATGCGGCTTCTATCTGCGCCGTCCTCCTGACCAGAGGATTCTCGTGCTCTGATGCCGCAGCGAACTTCGTGATTACCGGCAGCGACGACTTCTTGCGCATCGCGGCCAGAAGGGACTGCCCTGTTTTATTGAATCCGAGTACCCTGATATATTGCGGGCCGGCGCTTTTGTTGAAGGTATCGAAGTCCGCGGCGGTTATTCCCAGCAGCGAATATAATAGGATCCGCATTATCCGTGTCTCGGCATACCTTTTTGTTGTTATCTGCGATAAGAGATCATCAAAGGAGCATGCCTGTCCGGCGGCGTTGATTATCCTGTTCTCCAGACCTTCGCTTATCTCCGGGAGGGCTTTCATCAGCAAGGCGTCCGTCTTCCGCAGCTGAGCGAGCAATATATCGGTGAAGCTCCCGAGAAACACCGGACCGCGCCCTTCTTTAAACCGGCCTATCAAGATGTCTGCGCAATTATGCGGCATCATTCGCCGCAGCCCTTCGCCGACCTCGTCTATAGACTTCTTATCCACGAGCTTCCCGCTTTGCGTCTTTATCCAGGTCCTGATGGAAGTAGCTCCGGGCATGGGGCCTTCATGACGAAGCGTTTTGTATTCTCCGCCGATTCGCTTGATGGTAGCCGGTTTCATAGGGCTTTGCAGCCTCTTTAATGCCTTTAGGTATTCGATACCTAATATGTTATTTGAGGATCGAACGATATGCGCCGATTCGGGGATTATCCCGGACAATGCCTTTTCACGCGCGGTAGGGTAGGACAGGCCTGTGTCAAGATACGCCTTCAACTGTTTACTATATTCCGCAGGTTCGTCCGCCAGCAATTCCGCGATCTTGTCAAGTTGCGCGATATCGCCGCTCTCGCTGCCGAAACAGACATGATCGACGACGCCCGAGGCATTGAGGATGCCTATCGCCGCGGCGGCGAAGTATTCCGCGCTGGAGACCGCATGTATGACGGGGAGTTCGATGACGAGGTCGGCGCCGTTGGCGAGGGCCATTCGCGCGCGGGACCACTTGTCTACGATGGCAGGTTCGCCTCGCTGCGTGAAGTTGCCGCTCATGACGCAAATAACGGCCTCACATCCGGTTACCCTCCTGGATTCTTCCAGGTGGCGGAGGTGGCCGTTATGAAATGGGTTGTATTCGGTTACAGCGCCGACAACATGCATTGTTTAAAGCTCGAGCAAGCCTCCTCTGAACTTTGCAAGGAATTCCATGCAATAATCGTCTTTACCGGCAAGCGCTTCAGAAGCGCTGAGAAGGGACATGAGTTTCTTGTCGAGGGGGTCCATGATGGCTGAATCCATGCCTGATACCACAGCAGCGACCATGAAAGCCTGATTCACAAGTTTCCTCATCGGCAGGCCGAATGATATGTTGCTCAAGCCGCTTGTTATGTGAACCTCCGGGAACTCCGCCCTTACCCTGCGGATGGTCTCGAGGGCCACGACGCCGTAATGCGAGCCTGTGCCTATCGGCCTGACCATCGGGTCGATGAAAATATCTTCAGTCGCAACGCCTTCTTTGTTCAGCTTACCGATGAGCCTTTCGGCTATGATCACGCGGTCGTCGGCAGTCTCCGGCATTCCGGTATCATCCATGCAGAGCGCTATTACAGACGTCTTATATTGTACGACAAGGGGCATTACGGAATTGTAGCGCTCTTTCTCATCGGTTATCGAATTGATCAGCGGTTTTGTCTTTTTATTTGCCTTCAGCGCGCTTTCAAGCGCCGCAGGATTGGGCGAGTCGAGGCACAACGGCGCATCGACCGCCTCCTGAACTGTCTTTACCAGCCACTCTAATTTCTCAGGTTCGTCATTAATAAACATGCCCGCGTTAACATCTATATATGCCGCGCCTGCTTCCTGCTGCCTTTTTGCAAGGTCCTGTATGAACGCCGAATCATATGTCTCTATGGCCGGCCTGACGGCTTTGAGCGTGCTGTTGATCTTTTCTCCGATGATAATCATAAAATACCTCCGGTTTGTTAATGTATTTGTATACTTGATAATAGAATTGCTTGGATTACCAGAATTTATTATAGTTTAACGCTTTCTCAAATACAACTTTTTTGATAACATAAGTAATGATTATTAGAATTTACAAAAAAATCGAGTTTATTTCAATACTTTATAACAGTTGAGTAGTAAATTATACTTGAGGATGATGATACCATGGCTAAAATCCTGATCTCAGGCGGTGGTCTGGCCGGCTGCACGGCAGCTCTCGAACTTGCCACCCTGGGCATTAAAACGGTTATAATCGAAAAAGAAGGCAGGATCGGCGGCAAGGTCGTCGATTACGGCTGTAAAGCTGTTGATAAATGCACCAACTGCGGATTATGTCTGACATCCGGCCTTTTTGAAAAGGTAGCGGACAATCCGAAGATCAATATCATATATAATTCTTATGTTTCAGACCTTTCTGGTTCGAAAGGGAATTTCTCGGCGGTCATCACGCAGACCGGAAACGGTAGCAGTCATTGTATCGACGATATCTCCGCAATAATAGTCGCGGCGGGTTTCAAGCCTTTTTCAGGCAATTCGACGGGTAATATTGAGATAGATGGGGACAAAAGCAGGATTATTACAGGCAGCATGCTTGAGAAGATCATATCCGGAAGGCGGATGGGGTCGGTCCCTCTGGGGAACGGCAGCTTATCCGGTAATGGCAGCTTATCAAACGCCGGCGTGGCGTTCATCCAGTGCCATGGATCGAGGGACAGCCAGGAGAAGGCGATGTACTGCTCAAGGGTTTGCTGCGGCTATTCCACAAGGATTGCCAGGGTCTTGAAACAGTATTATCCCGATTTGAAGATTACGTTTTTCTATATGGACCTGCAAAAGGTCGAGCAGGGGCAGTATCAAGACTTGTTGACCAACAGCGGTTTCGGGTTTGTCAGATGCAGGCCTGTCAGGGTCAGCGGCAGCGGTGGCGGCAACGATAGATGCACAATCGTTTATGAGCAGGGCGGCAATGGTATTAAAGAGATGCAGGCCGACCTGGTGGTGCTTTCCGAGGGCATACATCCGCCTGATGACGCAGGTTTGCTGTCCGAGATATTTATGCTTGGAGTGAATGAGAACGGATTTCTCAAGAGCATTGGCGATCCCATGAAAACCGGCATCTTTTTGTCCGGATGCGTTAAGGGACCTGAAGGTATCGCGGGGACGCATGCCGACGCGGTCAGTACTGCGAGGCTTGCGGCTGCTTCGGTCGGGCTCGGTTCTGCTTCTGTAGTGGGGGGTTAAAATGAAGCTGGTTATTGCCGGCAATTCCAAACTTAATAAAACGATAAGCCAATACGCGGCTGATGCGGGTTTTTCACCGGTCGTCATAGAGGACCCCGGCGTCATCAGAAGGATCTCCGGCGAGGTCGGCTGTTTTAAAATAATTACCGATACGTGTATGGATACCGATTCGGCCGGCATATCGGCGATCGACGCGGCGGGTATCATTCTGACGGAGGACGCCCGTAATGCAGTTATCGGAGCCGATTTTAAAGGATTTTCAGATGCAGAAGCCGTTTTGAAAAGCAGAAAAGGCGACCGCAAAAAGCCGGTGGTGTTTGTCCTGGATTATCCGGCAGAGTCTTCTGCCTCTGAATTTTCAAGGGCTTTGGAATTGGCATACGGGCTGAGTTGCTTGAAATTCCGCGCCTATGTGCTTGCCAGGTCGATGAGGACGTCGGGTCATGGGATAGAGAAACTATACGCCGACGCAAGGGATAAAGGAGTAGCGTTCATCAAATACAGCAGTATAAGCTTCAATGGCTCCATGATAGATGTTTGTGACGATTATGGCGGGATAACGCTCGACGCCGGAGCGGTTTTTGTTGCCGGAAACGCAGCGGACAGCATATTCGGTGGCAGCTTTGCCAGGAAGACCGGAATAAGGCTGGATGAAAACGGATTGGCCGCCGGCGGTAAATTCTACACTTGTCCCGTGTTCACCAGCAGGAAAGGCATTTATTATATAAATACCGGATTGTCCGATAATTCGGCAGATTCGGCGATAGCTTCAATATTAATAGATTTGAAGACACTCATTAATCAAACAAACATTGAGCCGTTAGATGAGCGTAAGCATGCTGAAGTCGATTCCGGCAAATGCGCCTTCTGCTATACATG
>CAZCKQ010000094.1:0-1175 GCA_964499315.1 uncultured Eubacteriales bacterium
CCACAAACCTGGCGCCGCCCTCGGTGCCCCACCTAGACTGGAAACCTGTGGGTACGCAGGTGGGCGGGAAGTCAGCGGCCTTCCTCGGGGAAGCCGACGACGGGCAGGTGGCGTTGCTGTGGCTGAACCCCGATCTGTTGAAGTTCCGCTTCGTGCCCGGGTCCGACTCCCCAGGTGAGGGGCCCAGGACCACAGAGGACAAAGACTCCGCCACCTGGGTTCCCGACATGATCGCCGCCTTCAACGGCGGGTTCCTGCTCAAGGATGGCGCCGGCGGGTACTACTACAACGGCGAGACTGTGAGGGACCTGGAGGATGGTTACGGCTCGGTCAAGGTCGCCAGGGATGGCCACCTGACGGTGGGTAGCTACGGCCGAGACATCAAGGTCGATGCCGACACCAACCGCCGGAGCGAAGAATGGCTGGTCATGTTCAAAAATGAGACGCATAACCACCCCACTGAGATAGAACCGTTCGGCGGGGCTGCAACATGCCTCGGGGGCGCGATAAGGGACCCGTTGTCCGGACGCGCATATGTCTATCAGGCCATGCGTGTGACGGGAAGCGGCGACCCGCGTGTGGGACTTGAAAGCACACTGCCAGGAAAGCTTCCTCAGAGGAAGATAACCACCGGCGCCGCTGCCGGATACAGCTCATACGGCAACCAGATCGGACTTTCGACAGGTCAGGTGGCCGAGCTTTATCACGAAGGGTTCGTCGCCAAGAGGATGGAGATCGGTGCGGTAATTGCAGCCGCGCCCAAAGGCAATGTATCGAGGCAAAAACCTTCGCCCGGCGATGTCGTGATCTTGCTAGGCGGGAGGACGGGGCGCGATGGGTGCGGCGGCGCGACAGGCTCTTCGAAAGAGCATGACGAGAATTCGCTTGCCAACTGCGGCGCTGAAGTCCAAAAAGGCAATCCACCCACTGAACGCAAAATTCAGAGGCTTTTCAGGAAAAAGGGAGTCAGCACTCTGATCAAGAAATGCAACGATTTCGGCGCCGGCGGTGTTTCCGTGGCCATTGGAGAGCTTGCCGAAGGCTTGGATATAAATCTGGATGCTGTACCTAAAAAATATGAAGGACTTGACGGGACTGAGCTTGCCATCTCAGAATCTCAGGAAAGGATGGACGTCGTCGTTGCTCCGGAAGACGCCATTAAATTCATATCCTAT
>CAZCKQ010000094.1:1185-7021 GCA_964499315.1 uncultured Eubacteriales bacterium
GCGTCCCCCAATTCATAACCTCGTGCATGGAGGCAAACCCCGAGGCCACACCCTGTGCCGTGGTTACCGGCAAAGGCCGCCTCAGGATGAACTGGCGCGGACAAACCATCGTCGACCTGAGCAGGGAGTTCCTCGATACCAACGGCGTAAAGCAGCATGTTACGATAAAAACGGCGCTGCCGGACGCAAATACCGGTTATTTTAAGCGTACTGCCGCCGGTAGCAGCAATTCCGGCGGTATTGATATAAAAACAATGTGGTCCCAAAACCTGAGGCACCTGAATGTGTGCAGCCAGAAAGGGCTGGTTGAGAGGTTCGACAGCACTATAGGCGCAGGCACGGTTCTCATGCCTTTCGGGGGGAAATACCAGCTTACGCCGCAGGAAGGTATGGCTGCGATGCTGCCGGTGATTGACGGGACCACGGAAACAGCCACTTTGATGACATATGGGTATAATCCCGAAATCGGGGGATGGAGCCCGTTCCACGGGGCCGTATACTCGATAGTCGAATCTGTTGCGAAGATAGCTGCCTTGGGCGGTGATTTCTCGAAAATCAGATTCACCTTTCAGGAGTATTTCGAGAAGCTGGGATTAGATCCATATAAATGGGGTAAGCCGTTTTCAACGCTTTTAGGCGCGCTGTATGCGCAATTATCTCTCGGCATCGCCTCAATCGGCGGCAAAGACAGCATGTCGGGTACCTTCAAGCACTTGAATGTACCACCTACGCTCGTATCCTTTGCGGTTGCTCCGGTAAATATCCGAAATGTGATATCGGCGGAATTCAAAAATACCGACAGCTTGGCGGTATTGCTGCCTGTAAGGATTGATGAATACATGATGCCTGATTTTGCGCAAATGAAGGCCAATTATTCTCGCGTATTCGAACTTGCTTCAAGAGGCAGGATACTCGCGGCCCATTCGGTCAGGAACGGCGGCATATCCGAGGCGGTCAGCAAGATGTGCTTCGGCAATATGATCGGATTTGAGTTCAGCGGATATATAAGGCCGGATGATTTGTTAAGACCCGGTTATGGATCGCTGATCCTTGAAGTCCGTTCGGACGATAATCTCGGAGAATTGTTTGGCGGTATTGAATACCAGGTGCTTGGCAAAACAACCGCGCGGCAGATGGTTTCCGTGAGAGGGATAAGCCTTGACCTGGCCGATATGCTGCGGGATTGGGAGAAGCCGCTCGAAAAAGTATTCCCCACGATGCGGGCATCCGAAGCAGCACTCGAAACAGCAGGCGGATCGATCAAGACCGATATACCTTTCAGGTCTGACAAAACCGATGCAAAACCTGCCGAATCAAATGTGAAAATAAGTATAAATGCAAAGCCGCGGATCTTCATACCGGTATTCCCGGGGACCAATTGCGAATATGACACCGCGCAGCTTTGCGAGGAAGCGGGCGGCGCTGCCGATGTGTTCATAGTCAGGAACCTGACGTCGCGCGATATGGAAGACACAATTAATGAGATGGCCCGTCGGATCGCCGATTCCCAGATGATAATTATCCCCGGAGGGTTCAGCGGGGGCGATGAGCCTGACGGCTCAGGCAAATTCATAGCTACGGCGTTCCGCAATCCATATGTCGCCGAAGCCGTCACCGATCTGCTCAACAGGCGCGGCGGGCTCATACTTGGCATATGCAACGGGTTCCAGGCGCTGATAAAGCTCGGTCTGGTCCCATACGGAGAAATAAGGGATATGGATGAAAATAGCCCGACATTGACGTACAATGCCATAGGGCGGCATATGTCATGCATGGTGAGGACAAAGGTCGTATCAAAGCTGTCGCCGTGGCTGGCATACGCCGAACCCGGCGAGGTCCACTGCGTCCCCGTGTCGCATGGGGAAGGCCGTTTTATAGCGACGGAGGACGATATCGCCAGAATGTTCGCAGGTGGCCAGGTGGCAACCCAATATGTGGATTTTGACGGCAATCCATCCGCCGATATCCGTTTCAATCCGAACGGTTCCATGATGGCAATAGAAGGCATAACAAGCCCTGACGGCAGGGTGTTCGGCAAGATGGCTCATTCGGAACGGGTGAGGCCGGGTATTCTGAAGAATGTGCCAGGGAAAAAGGATCAGAAGCTGTTCCGGGCCGGCGTGGACTATTTCAGGTAAATTTATGCAGAATAAGGAGCCAGATAATGGAAATATTAGCCGCGCATGATAGCGTCCCGTTATCCGCAGTGGAAATAAAAAATGCTGTGCTGGAATCCATTGATGGAATAAAACCCGCAAAGGGCAGGATATTGCTGCTGCCTCCCGATATCAGCAGGATTAACTCGGGCGCGGGGCAAATAACTTCTATCTATTACAACGCCTTGAAAGATAAGTTCACAATCGATGTCATGCCGGCCTTGGGTACGCATCTTCCGATGCGCGGCGACGAGATAGTCGAGATGTTCGGCAATGATATCCCGATGGAGCGTTTTGTGGCGCATGATTGGCGAAATGATACGGTCAGGGTCGGGACAGTCCCGGAGGACTTTATCAGAGGCGTTTCCGGCGGACTTGTTGACTACCCGATTGAGATCGCGATAAATAAGCGGCTGGTTAGCAACGAATACGACCTTATCATATCGATAGGCCAGGTGGTACCGCATGAAGTGGCCGGAATGGCCAATTATTCGAAGAATATCCTGGTGGGCTGCGGCGGATTTGACGTGATAAATAAAACCCACTTCCTCGGCGCGGTCTGCGGCATAGAGAGCATCCTCGGCAACGACAGGACACCGGTCCGAATGGTCTTTGATTATGCCGAAGAAAGATTTTTAAAGGATATACCGATCATGTATGTCATGACGGTGGTGTCATGCGTATCGGGGAAGCCGCAGTGCGACGGTCTTTTCATCGGCAGGGAACGCAAAGTATACGAGGCCGCGGCACGTTTGAGCATGAAAAGAAATATTACATATGTGGACAAGCCATTAAAAAAAGTGGTGGCTTTTCTATCTGAAAAAGAATTCAAGAGCACCTGGGTGGGCAACAAGGCTGTATACCGGACAAGGAAGGCGATTGCCGACGGCGGGGAGCTCGTGGTCCTTGCGCCGGGGGTCCGATGCTTCGGCGAGGACCGTGTTTTCGATCAATTGATAAGAAAATACGGCTATGCAGGCAGGGACAAGATCCTTGAATTGCGCAGGGAGAACAGCGACCTTGCTTCCAACCTGTCGGCGGCAGCCCATCTCATTCATGGATCGGCTGACGGCAGGTTCACCGTCACATACGCGGTGAAGGGTTTGGCGGAGCATGATATCCAATCGGTGAATTATAGATACGTTTCATATGACGAAGCAACGCGAAAATACGATCCTTGCAAGCTAAAAGAAGGATTCAACAAGCTGGACGACGGCGAAGAAGTATATTTCATTAACAATCCGGCGGCAGGCTTGTGGGTTGCGGGATCGGAACCAAGCGCCTCGAATATTAAATAGGCTTGGAAATGGAACAGTCACATATGGATAAAAAGAGCCCATGTATTTATGAAACGCTTAAAAAGCTGGGATTGCAACTACCTCCTGCACCGCAGGCTGTAGGGCTGTATTCGCCCGTAAAACAATCAGGTAATCTGCTTTATGTTTCCGGGCAGGGCTTCATCAGGGACGGGGAGGCGTTGGTACAAGGCAAAGCCGGCTCGGACGTATCTCTGGAGCAAGCCCAGGAAGCCGCGAGGGAAGCCGCGCTCAATATGCTGAGCGTATTGGATAGATTCATAGGCGATCTTAACAGGATAGGCAGCGTCGTCAAACTTCTCGGATTCGTAGCCAGCGCTCCGGGTTTCAATGACCAGCCCAAAGTCCTGAATGGCGCGTCACAGCTCTTCATCGACCTGTTCGGCGAGGCCGGCAGAGCGGCAAGATCGGCCGTCGGCGTAAACGAGCTTCCGCTCAATCTGACCGTCGAACTCGAAGGGATATTTGAACTCTCATAATCATTGAGGTGTCTTTATTTGAAAACGATCGAGTTGGGAAACACAGGCATCAAGATATCTGAATTGGGAATGGGAGCCCTCCAGCTGACTCGGTTGGAATGGCAGCAAAGCATCAGGATGGTGCGGGAGGTTTTCAAACTTGGGGTTAACTGGTTTGATACCGCGAAAGGTTATGGCGACAGTGAATTGCGGCTTGGTGAAGCAATAAAAGGGATACGGGACAGCGTATGCATCATAACCAAATCGCCTTCGTCCGATCCGCGCAAATATATGGATGATGTTGATGCAAGCCTGAAAAGGCTGCAGACGGATTATATCGACGTGATGCTCTTTCATGGTTGCGGCGCCATAGAACAGGACGGCTTTTTCGAACCGGGAGGCCTCCTGGAGACAGCCCGGAAAGCGGTCAACTCCGGTAAAGTGAGACATATCGGCTTTTCCGCCCACAGTACGGAGATTGCGGTCAAAGCGTTGGACCTGGATATAATGAAGGTCGCTATGGTTCCTGCGAATTTCATAAGCAGGGAATTCATAGACGGCGAGTTTTTGGACAAAGCTCGGGAAAAGGGTGTTGCAGTGCTTGCAATGAAACCCTTTGGCGGCGGCAGGATGGGTAATGCGAGGATTTGCCTTAAATTCCTGAAGAATTATCCCGGCGTCATACCGGTGATAGGCATCGAAAAAACCAGTGAAATGGCCGAGAATATCAAGATATGGGATGACAATACCCCGCTGACGGCGGCAGATAATATTGAAATCGAAAAGATAAAGCAACTCCTCGGCAGCAGGTTCTGCCGCATGTGTAACTACTGCATGCCCTGCCCGCAGGGTATCGAAATATCCACGGTCACATTTCTTAAAGTATTCTCAAAACAAAGTCCCAGGGATAATGTAATAAATGACCGGAACCGGGCGTGTGTAGAAAAGGCAAGGACATGCACGAATTGCCTTGTCTGCGTTGATAGATGCCCTTTTAAACTTGATGTCCCCGGGATGCTGAGGGAGAACATACAATTCTTTGATGAATTCAGCCGAAAATAAAGAAGAACTGCAATACGTGAGTAAATATTTTAAGATTTTACTCACGTTATGTTGATGTGAGTAAAATTGTCATATATAATATGACTTAAAAGTGAGGAAGATCATATTATGGATTCAACATTGAAATATTTACCCCTGAAAGTAGATTTCGAAACCAAAAGAATATTAAAGCAGCTTGCAAGGTCTCACAGGGCATTGGCGGAACTCAAAGGGCATGCCGATACCATGCCCAATAAAAATATACTTATCAATGCTGTAACCATAAATGAAGCGAAGGATAGTTCTGAGATAGAAAACATAGTCACTACGCATGACGAGCTTTTCAAAGCCATGGCCAAGTACGGTTACAATAGTCCTGCAGCTAAAGAGGTTGTAAGCTATAGGACTGCCTTATGGCGAGGGTATGAACTGGTGAAACAAAATAAATTGCTTACTACCAATATGATTATCGAAATCCAGGGGTATATAGAACGAAACCGCGCCGGAATAAGGAAATTGCCTGGTACTGTACTGAAAAACGAATCTACGGGTGAAACAGTTTATACGCCGCCGTCCGGCGAGCGGGAAATACTTGGCTTGATGTCCAATCTCGAGAGGTACATAAATGAGGATTACGACAATGTCGATCCGCTTGTAAAGCTGGCGGTGATCCACTACCAGTTTGAATCGATACACCCGTTTTATGACGGCAATGGGAGGACAGGCAGGATAATAAACATTCTGTACCTTGTCTTAAAGGAATTGCTCGATAGCCCGATTTTGTACCTGAGCAAATATATAATCCGGAACAAGTCATCATACTACAGGCTATTACAGGAGATAAGGGTAAACGATAATTGGGAGG
>CAZCKQ010000095.1:0-4954 GCA_964499315.1 uncultured Eubacteriales bacterium
CACTTGGAGAGAATGTACTCTCTGTATCTATTTTATAGTACGCGGTGCAGGGGCAAGGAGAAACGGAAGGAAGTAATTCTCGTTTGTCTCCTATCAGACCATTAGGCGGTTACTATGGAAGTTAAAAATCCAATTGCTCAAATTCCTGTTCCCACTCTTGCTAAGTATCAGCGATCCGTCCAGGTACTGCACCGTACGATCATTCTTTCCTCGCCGCTGTTCCCTGATGATATTATCGATTGTGGTGTAATAGAGACGGACAAACGTTCACAAACATATACGCGGATCGTCAATTATAACTATTCAAGTTATTATCTTGTAAACGGGAAGGGAAAAATTATAGATGTACGAGTGTGACGCCTGTATCCACTATGAGATTCACGTGCGAAAGGAATTAGCGGGCAAGATATACGAAACCTTTCCATAACACACGTTTTGTCATTTCGACCGCAGGGAGAAATCTTGTAAGCCATTGATATATCATAATATTGCCACGTCGCTACGCTCCTCACAATGACACAATGTGTAATCTTGCGAAGGTTTCTATACCTGATCCGTTACAGGGTCGGAAGACGATCGGGAAGCGATACAGAAGAACACTGACCGCCTTGAACGATAAACTGAGGAGGATGCGAAACCTTAGGCGGAGTCAGCGGAAGAGTTTCAACTGGGAAGAATTCAAGTGATTGCTCAAGCTTTTTCCCTTACCCCGTCCCAGGACAGTGAAAGGCTGCTAATGGATTTATGCCGTTTCCTTGAGAACCTGTCTGAAGAGCTGGATGCGGAAAATCCGCACTTCCAGTTCTGTGAGGGGCCGGGGCCAAAGGATACATGGGCTAAATACTGTGGCATCGCCGGGAAACCAGGCGGTAAACGGAGAACACAAACTTCAACCTACAATATCTGGTGAAACTGGTCTACTCGACTCAAATCAAAATAATTGCATCTATTTAATGCGTTTCATCTGTTGCACAGGAAAATAAGCACGAATCGATATGGCTTTTACAGAGGAAAGCGGCACAATTGATATAGCCGAGATTATTGGGAAAAATTTTGTCCGCAAAAGGTATATTGGAAATAAACACTAAGTGTGATAAAAATTATTATGTATTTGATTATCTATTTGAGGGGGCCGGTATGAGAAAATATTTATTCGCATCGTTTGTTCTGATTTCTTTAATTGCTTGTGCCCCGGCAGCTAAAAACCAGTCTCTTATACCAAGTCCAGGCCCTCAACCCGACTTATATGCGTCCGAGCAGGAATACAGGCTTCAGCCTGGTGATACTTTGGACATTAAGTTTTTCTATAACCCGGAACTCAATGAGCAGGTTATCGTACGACCGGACGGGCGCATTTCGTTGCAGCTGGTCCGGGAGATCAGGGTAGCCGGTCTTACACCTGAGGAGTTGACTAATCTGTTGATCAAAAAATATTCAACCGAACTGGTCAAACCGGAGATCACAGTTATCATGAGGACCTTCGCCGGCAACAAGGTGTATATCGACGGCGAGGTCAATCGCGTCGGCATGGTCAACCTGTCGAGTCCGACTTCGGTAATGCAATCTATTACTCAGGCTGGAGGATTAAAAGAAACGGCAAGGGTCAATGAGATCATCGTCATCCGGTATCTGTCGGAAGGTAAATACACGATCATCCCTATCAATATGGAAAAGGTTATCGATGGAACGGATTTCAGCCAGAACATCCTTCTGAAGCCTTTTGATATCGTTCATGTGCCGAGATCGACTATCGCTAACATCAATATTTGGATAGATCAATACATACGCAAGAACGTCCCAATACCTTTTAGCGTGTATTACGGTTTCAATAACGACTGAGTTAGAGGAAATTCATGGAGCAGCACATTGCAGAAGAAAAAAAGCGGTCAGGCGGTTTGAGGGATATTCTGATTATCCTTTTCAAGCATAAATCGAAAATCCTGGTCACCTTTCTTGCCACGCTTATTTCGGTGACGGCCGGGTCTTTCCTTTGGCCCCCCACCTATGAAGCCAAATCGACATTGCTTGTCAAATTCGGAAGGGAGTTCATCTATCACCCGGAAGTCGGGGAAAAACACTCGGACAGCCGATCCTCGATTGCAATCAACCAGGAGGAAATCATCAATTCGGAGATCCAAATAATGACCAGCAAGGATCTCGTCGAAAAGGTTATTACTTCGCTGGGAATGGAAAATATCTATCCTGACATTCTCAAAAGTCCTCCCAGAGGCATGACCGCTCTGGAGGCATCTGTCCGGGAATTTGAAAAAAAACTGAATGTGGAAGGGATAAAAAAGTCAAACGTCATTGAGGTTTCATTTCAGCACAAAGAACCACAGATGGCCGCAAAGGCGGTGAACACCTTAATAGGGTTTTTTCGGGAAAAGCATCTCCTTGTTATGAGCGATCCGAAATCCTCCTTCCTGGAGCAGCAGTTGTCAAGCTACGAACAGAAGTTGAAAGCATCGCAAAACGAAATGGAGGCGTTCAGACAGAAAAACAAAGTGTATTCGCTCGACGAGCAGCGGACGCTCCTTCTCAAACAGAGAATGGAGTTGGACACGTCATACAAGGACAGTGCCAACAGGATCAGTGAATTGCGAGAGAAGGTAGCCACTATTCGAAGTCAACTGCAAAATATCTCGAAAAACGAGCAGCATTACACCGAAACGGACAGATACAAGGTCATCGACGAGATCAAAGCCAAGCTGTTCCATCTCCAACTGCAAGAACAGCAACTTCTTAACCGGTATCGGGAGGACAGCACGCTTGTCGTCAACATCCGCAAAGAAATCAAGCTGGCACAGACCTTTCTCGCGCAGCATGAGGCTGAGATCAAAGGAAAGGTCAAGACGGGAAATCTTGTTTACCAGGAGCTTGAAAAAGAGGCAATCAAGGCAGAGGCTGATCTGAATTCGCAGGTTGCCAGGAATACAGCACTGAAGAGACAGGTAATTGCAGTTGACGGAGAGATCAGGGATCTGGACCTGCGGGAAAAAGAACTCCAGAATCTGAAGCGGGACCATGCGACGAGTGAAAAGAACTACCAGTCTTATCTGAACAGACATGAGGAGGCTCGCATTTCCGACGAACTGAACCAGCAGAAGATGACTAATATCAACGTCATCCAGGCGGCAACGGTACCAGAAAAGCCCATTAAGCCGAAAAAACTGTTGAATATTGTTCTTGGCGCGATTCTGGGTGCGCTCGCTGGACTGGGGTTGGCGTTTTTCTCTGAGTACTCATCACAGGGATTTACCACACCAGAGCAGGCGCAGGAACGGTTGGGCTTGCCGGTGCTCGTGGCCATATCGGATAAGAAGTGAGAAATCCCATGTACAAAGAATTTTATCACTTTACACAAGAGCCTTTCAACATCACGCCGGATCCGGAATTCCTGTATTTGAGCCCGAGACACCGGGAAGCGCTTGCCGCCATTGTCTATGGAATTGAAAAGCGGAAAGGATTTATCCTGATCACGGGTGATGTCGGCGTAGGCAAGACTTCAATTCTCCGTGCCTATCTTAAAGATATTGACAGGTATAAAGTACGTTGTATCTACATCATCAATCCGAATCTCACATTTCGGGAATTATTAGAGAAGATCTTCGAGGAACTGCACATTGAAGCAGAAGGACTTACAACAGTTAAAATGGTCGATCGGCTTCATCGTGTATTGATCGATGAATATCTGCATGAGAAAAATTTTGTCATTCTCATCGATGAAGCGCAAAACATGCCGGTCGAGACGCTCGAAGATATGCGGCTTCTCTCCAATTTGGAGACGTCAACGGATAAACTAATCCAGTTCGTGTTTGCCGCACCTCCGGAATTCGATCAAATCCTGGAGCATCATCAGTTGCAATCACTCAAGCAGCGCATTACTGTCCGCGCGAAGATACTCCCACTTAATGCAGAGGAAAGCGCGGAATACATTCAGTATCGGTTATCGCTTGTTGCCGAGAGTGAAGAGCCGGCTTTCACCAAAGACGCTATGAATATGATCGCAGCAAAGGCGAAAGGTATACCGAGGATCATCAATATCATCAGCGACAACGCACTTGTCACGGGAATGGGGTATCGTCAGAAACCCGTGAATCCCAAGATAGTCAAGGAAGTCATTTCCGACCTTAAGGCAGTGGAAAAATCAAAGCCCAAAATGCATACGATTAAATGGGCGCCTTTCGCGGCAGGGCTTGCCATCGTGCTCGTCGTCGGACTTCTCTTCACGATGTATAAGGCATTCAGCATTATTGACGATCAGAGGGCTCAACTGACCCAATTTCAGCAGCCAACGATAATGGGCAAGATCGATGCAGTACCCCGCGAACAGGCAAATCCGGCAACTGAACAAAGTATTACTGCAATAAGCGGCCAGGCGAGTTTGCCTGCTTCAGGGGGAGTGAAAACGGATACGTTCGCCGTCAATCAAATCTCAAAGGATGATCCCGCAGCAGCTGACGCAAGTAAGCAGACCGTATCTTCAATCGGCGAGGGCGCGCCGGATAAGCCCTCTTCGGTGGAAAAGAAACCAGAAGGAACAAATGGGAGCAATCGGAGGATTGAATCCACGGGTATAAAAAAGACAGCCAAAATTTCAAGAAATGGGAAAAAATATCCCATCAAAGTGATTGTAAAGAAAAAAGACACCCTTATCAGGCTGACGATCCGGGCTTATGGCTTCAGCAATGAAAGAGTTCTGATGTTTGTAAAGGAATACAATCCTTCGATCAAAGACATCAGCAATATCGAGGTTGGTTGGACGATCATATTCCCTCCATTGGATAAATCACTGAAGGAAGCGAACAATGAGTAAGATATACGAAGCACTGGAATATGCGAGGAAAAAAAAGCCGGAATCGGCGAAAAAGGCCGTCTTGTCGGCAGTAAGGAAAACAACTGCCCCGAGAGGGCCAGAGCCCGATCTGGAAGAGGAAATGGTTCGACTGTTCCA
>CAZCKQ010000095.1:5054-7000 GCA_964499315.1 uncultured Eubacteriales bacterium
CTGCCCCGAGAGGGCCAGAGCCCGATCTGGAAGAGGAAATGGTTCGACTGTTCCATGTCCTGGACCCCTGCGTGGCCGATCCGAAAAAGAGAATTCTTCAATTCATTGGATCCAAAGAAGGCGAAGGGGTTTCCACTACGGCACGTCAATTCGCTGCCGTTGCGGCAAGACGATTTGGGAAATCGGTGCTCTTGCTGGACGCGGATCAGAAAAATGCCTCTCAATGCCATTTTTATAAAATCAATGCAACTGGCTGGAGTGATGCAGTAATGAATGGCGAGCCTATCGAGAAGGCCATCCAGCAGGTAAGTGAATTCACTCTCTATGTCAGTGGAATATCGGAAAATTCATATTCCATTGCGAATCTCTTCAGCTCTCCCCGAATCGATGCCTGTTTCGAGGACCTGAAACAGAAGTTTGATATTATCGTGATCGACTCGCCGGCTGCTCATATATCTTCGGACGGACTCGCCGTATCCAATAAGGTGGATGGTGTCATTCTCGTCATCGAGGCCGAAAACACCCGCTGGCCCATAGCCGAAAAAACGAAGGAAGATATCATTCAATCCGGCGGTAAACTATTAGGCATTGTGTTCAACAGGCGGAATTTCTACATTCCGCCTTCCATTTATCAGAGGCTATCATGATCTTAAGAAATCTGAAGGGAGTGTTACTTCGTGATCTCTAGACGTCGTTTATTTCTGATCAAATCAATGAAAATATTCGACCTCGCTGTTGCTATATTCTGCACATTTATCGGGGCATGGGTAGTGTCCCATAATATCGAACAGCTCAGAATTGTTGAGTTCCTTTCAATGCGGATAAAGGTGGTGAACTTTTTCCTGTTCGCCGGCTTCCTGTTCCTCTGGTACGTCTTGTGTTCATATTTTGGCCTCTATCGGTCGAGACGGCTATCTTCCGACTGGTCTATAAGTTTAGATGTGCTGAAAGCAACGTCGACAGCAGCTGTTGTATTATTGATATTTCGCGATTTGGCGCATATCAGAATGTACAATCATGTATTTGTTTTGACCTATTGGATCAGCAGCTCCTGCATCCTCATTATGAGCCGCTTATTGCTGAAGCATGGCCTCGGTCTGTTTAGAATCTACGGCAGCAATTTACGTCATCTTCTCATCGTCGGCACGAACGATCGCGCGCTTACATTTGCGGAAAATATATCGGCCAAAAAGGAGTTGGGTTATGTAATTACCGGATTCGTTGATAACAAATGGAAAGGCATGAAAAATGTTTCGGGCAATGGTTTTAAATTGGTAGCCGATCTGGATGGCTTACCCGATTTTATCAGGAACAATGTGATTGATGAGGTGTTGATCTGCCTACCGATCAAATCGCATTATGAGCAGGTTATGAAGATCATGCAGTTATGCAATGAGCAGGGCATCACTGTCCGATTTTTATCAAACATCTTCAATATCGGCACGATAATACCCAAAGTGGATGTATTTCGGGGTGAAAGCATTCTGACGATAGATAATACGAATTACGATAGTTGGTCAAGAGCGATAAAGCGCACCCTTGATTATCTGTTGGCATCGATCCTTATCATCTTGTTCTTGCCGCTTTTTATCGTCACCGCAATCACCATTAAAATATCCTCTCCCGGACCGGTGTTTTTTGTTCAGAAGCGCTTGGGCCTGAATAAGCGAATATTCAATATATATAAGTTCAGGACTATGATGCCGGACGCGGAGAGCAAGCAGGCAGAATTGGAGCAGATGAACGAAGCAGATGGTCCTGTATTCAAGATTAAAGACGACCCGCGAATCACTTCATTGGGCAAGTTTCTTCGCAAAACAAGCATTGATGAAATTCCACAGTTATTTAATGTTTTAACAGGTGATATGAGCCTCGTCGGCCCAAGACCCCTGCCTATAAGGGATTTCAACGGATTCGACCAGGATTGGCATCGACGCAGGTTCAGC
>CAZCKQ010000096.1:0-6975 GCA_964499315.1 uncultured Eubacteriales bacterium
AGCCTTCATATGCTTGAAGGTGATTTGGGTGCCCGCAATATTATGGTCGCTGATTCCCGCATTACCCATTATCTTCGAACGTATGACATCGACTGTGATATTTGTCGGGCAGATGGTATCAAGCCCGAACTGATGGAAGACGTGCTCCCGTTCCGGATTATATATCCTCGCAAGGACCTTGGGTATGCCGAATATCTCTTTGGCCACCTGACTCACCATTATATTGATGTTATCATCAGGCGTTACGGCAGCAAGCGCATCAGCCGACTCTATCCCCGCACGCTTGAGGACATCCTGGTCAATAGGCACCCCTGTAATCGTCAGGCCGTTGTATTCTGGGCTCAGCATCTTGAAAGAATCGGTGTCGTTATCTATTATCACGACGTCATGTCCTTCCAGCGACATGATATGCGCCAACCTTGATCCGACTTTTCCACAACCTACTACGACCAACTGCATAACAACCTCCAACAAAAAAATGCCTGCTTGTCGCATGCATTAAAAACAATTATAGCACGCACAATATTAATAGTCCATAATGAGAGGAATATATTGGTACAATGCTCGTCGTATTTGCCAGGACACTGATATTATATATAATTGTCGTATTGGTCATGCGGATAATGGGCAAACGCCAGATAGGCCAGCTTCAGCCTTTCGAGCTGGTTGTGGCCATTATGATCTCCGAACTGGCGGCGGTACCGATGCAAAATACCGGTATACCGATATTGAGCGGGATCATCCCGATCATAACTCTATTGGTTGCCCAGATAGTAATGTCATACCTCACAATCAAGAGTCAGCGGGCAAGGGCGCTCATATGCGGCAAGCCGACCATACTGATTGAAAACGGCAAGATCATAGAATCCAATCTTAAAAAGGAATTCTGCAATATGAATGATCTGCTGGAACAATTGAGGATAAAGAATGTCCCCAATATTTCGGATGTCGAATATGCCATTCTGGAGACAAACGGCCAGCTCAGCGTCATACCCAAATCGCAGAAAAGAGCTGTGACACCCGCCGATATGAGTGTCCCGACGGAATATGAAGGATTGCCGCTGGATCTGGTAATAGACGGACAGATAATCCAAAAGAATCTCGAAAAGGCGTCGCTTGACGAGGACTGGCTGCGTGCTCAGCTTGCTCAAAAAGGTTTCGGCAGCCTTAAAAACGTTTTGTTTGCGAGCATTGATACGTCAGGCCGGTTATATTATCAAGAAAAAGCCTGAGGCGGATAATTCATGATCAAAGACACCTTAAAAAACAATATCCACACTATAATGACATTTTCAGCGATAGCCCTTCTTGCAGTGATAATAATTGCCGGCACGGCGGGTATTTCATCATTCAAAAAAGAGTCGGAAATGATCACGGACTTCATTGATTCCGTAGAATCTGAAATAAAGCAGATGCAGCTTGCAAAAGCTGCCGCAATTATGGATGACCTAAAAAGATTATGGACAGTTAAGGAGAATAAATGGGCAATGCTGATCGATCATTTTGAGATCGATAATATCGACACATCATTAACGCGCGCGGAACAATACATCCGGCAGGAGGAAACAGGCCTTGCAATCGCGGAACTCGCAGCCCTCAGGCAATATATCCGGCATATCCCCGAAAAAGAATCGTTTTTATTGAAAAACATATTTTAATAACAAGCCGTAAGTATCAACGCTTTTTCTTTATCATTGTAAATGCCATGATAGAGACGGCAACGGCAATCAAAACAGCCGTTGCCACTGCCAGCGGCAACCCCAGCAGTCTGATGCCGGTTTCCACATATCCGGCAATGCCGACGATGGTAAAAATAGAAGCAGATATCCACTTAATGATCTTTTCGGGCATCTTCTTGTTAATGATCACGCCCGATACTATCCCGATCGTATCTGCCACGAGCATCGCCGCCGTACCTCCGGCAAGTACCGCAAAAGGCGAGGGTAATCTTGCCGCAAGAGCCATTGTAGCCAATTGCGTTTTGTCGCCCATTTCTGCGAAAAAAAACGCCATGGCCACTGTCAGCACCGGTCCGTACATGGACTTCCGGTTGCAGACGTCGCCGGCCGATTCTCCGTGGAGCGTCCACAGTCCGAATCCAATGAACGATATCGAAGCCGCCATCTGGATGTAATCAGTATATGCCGATAAGAATTTGCTAAGATAATACCCTGCGGCAACGGCCAGGGAAAGGTTGATCAAAATAGCGATGAAGACACCCGTCACGACTTTTGCCGCTTTGTATTTAGCGGCGAAGCACATGGCGATGAGCTGCGTCTTGTCACCCAATTCGGCGAGCGCGACAAAACCGAATGCTGCAATAAAGCTTGATGCGAACTCCAAAAGCTGTTTTCCTCCTCAAAAATCACTTATAATGCTCATAACATATGATATCTTCGATACTTTTCCTGTAACGCTGATTAGGGCTCTCCGCAGGATATCCGAGCGGCGTCATGGCCACTACTCGCGCCTGCGCGGGAATCCCCAGCAATACTTTGACCTCTTCTTCATCGAAATGACCGAGCCAGCACGTTCCGAGCCCCTGCTCACAAGCCTCGAGAATCATGAATGATACCGCGATCGAAAGGTCAACGGTATACCTATATTGACCGCATGACATCCTGCGGTCAGGCAACAGCCCGCAGGCGACAATAATAACCGGCGCCCCTTTAACAAACATCTGATTTCCTGCCGCAATAGCCAGCTTTTCACGCATAGTCCGATCGGTAACGATAATAAATTTCCATTCCTGGTTATTACCGGCTGAAGGGGCAAGTCTGGCGGCCTCAAGAACCTTGTCAAGTTTATCCTTTTCAACTGGTTTTGAGCTATATTGCCGGATGCTGCGCCTTTGACGAATCGCATCCATTACGTCCATACCACACACTCCATTCCTGCAATGTGATATATCAATAATAGCATATTTTATACATATTAATAACATAAAAAAATGATAATCCGGCAGAATATTAGCAGAATATCTACAAAGTATTTCGGGAGGTAAATACAAATGCCTTGGGATAAATATTTCGATAAAGCTCCGCAGTCATACTGGATCGCAACGAGCCATGCCAAGCAATACCCGATACTCGACCACGATATACAGGCTGATATCGCGGTAATCGGAGGCGGCATCGTGGGTGTAACGGCTGCATGGCTTATGAAGCGCGAAGGCTTCAGGGTGGTTCTGATCGATGCATACAAGATACTTAACGGCGTAACGGGACATACGACAGCCAAATTGACAATCCAGCACGACCTTATCTACGCAAAACTTATCAAGCAGTTCGGAGACGAGAAAGCAGCCCAATATATGATGGCCAACCGCTCCGCAATTGATTTCGTGGAGAATGTCGTCAATGAAAAGGGTATCGACTGTGATTTTGTCAGATGCCCGGCATATATTTACACACAGAGCGATGAGTATGTCCCGCAGATCCGGGATGAATCCGAAGCTGCGGATTCGCTCGGCATCGAGCAGGAATACGTGGAAAAGGCGCCTTTACCGTTCGATATAAAAGCGGCAGTCAGGTTCGACAATCAGGCGCGTTTCCACCCGACTCGTTTCCTGGGCAGTCTCGCGGAAGAGATACCCGGCGACGGCTGCGAAATATTCGAAGGAACAAGGGCGGTCGATATAATCAGGGAAGCTGCCGATCCAATGATAACCGTAAAGACGGAGCGCGGCCATGCCATAAAAGCAGGGAAGGTACTGCTCGCATCGCATTATCCGTTCCACGATACGCCTGGGATGTATTTTGCAAAGCTTTTCCCGTACAAGTCATATATAGTCGCAGTCAAAGCCGATGCGGCATCCCGGAAGCCGGGCGACGGAATGTTCATCACTGCCGAGGAAACGGTGCGCTCCATCAGGCTCCAGAAATCGGGGGATGATGATCTCATTCTTGTTGCAGGCGAAAGTCATAAGACAGGTCAGGGCGGCGACACATCAGTATATTATGAAAAACTGCGCAATTTCGCGGCTGACTCATTTGGCATAGACGCAGATAATGAGGATGCTTTTGTGTACAGGTGGTCGGCGCAGGACTATTCGACGCCTGACGGCGTGCCGTTCATAGGAAGCCTTTCTTCCGGCATACCGGATATCTACGTCGCGGCCGGATTTTCCAAATGGGGTATGACCAACGGTACGGCAGCGGCAATGATAATAAGCGATATCGTCTCCGAAAGGAATAATCCGTACTCCGAAGTGTTCAGTCCGCTCAGGTTCACACCTATGGCATCGGCAAAAAAACTGGTCAAGGAGAACATCAACGTCGCCGGCGAACTTATCGGCGGCAAACTGAGGGTATCAGGAATCGGCAAGCAAACGACCGAGCCTGAGGAACTTGAAGCTGAAGCCCATAATATCGACACGACCTGTACCCACTTGGGCTGTGAAGTGAAATGGAACAACGGAGAAAAGGCATGGGAATGCCCTTGCCATGGATCCAGATTCACCAAGGACGGCGCTGTAATTGACGGACCCGCGGTCAAGCCATTAAAGCGTAGACAATAATGCCTCGGCTTCGCGCCTGTACGGCAGCGAGCTTATGGCGCCTTTTTTCTGCACAGTCAGGGTGCCCACGGCGTTGGCGAATGCCACGGCATCATCTATACCCTTGCCTTCAGATAATGCGACGGCGACTGCGGCCGTAAATGAATCGCCTGCAGCCGTTGTATCAATGACCTTTACTTTAGGCACGGGTTTATGCAATACCTTGCTGCCCGAATTGTACACAACTCCGTTACTGCCGAGTGTTATTATCACCTGCCGTATGCCTTTGTCCATGAACCACGCGACTGCTGCCTTGGCCTCATCGATGCTCTTTACCGGCAATCCGGTGATGGACTGGCATTCGCTTTCATTAGGCGTGATTATATCGATTGTTCTCAGTAAATCATCATCGAGGCGTGCTGCCGGAGCAGGATTGAGCAACACCCTGACGCCGTGACGTTTTGCGATACCGACAGCCATTTTAACCGCTTCCATGGGGATTTCCAACTGCAGAAGCAAAATGCCGCTGCCTGCAACAGATTTATCGATAGCATCCGCCATTCCGGCGTCCACCTTTGAATTAGCGCCGGGATCTATGATGATGCAGTTGTCCCCGTCTTTTATCAGAATGACGGCAATGCCTGAAGGGACATTGTCAAGTCTTCTGATATTGCTGGAGTCCACGCCGTTAACGGCAAGATTGTTTATGATATCTTCGCCGAACAGGTCATTCCCCACGCATCCGACCATATTTACCTTAGCGCCCAGCCTTGACGCCGCCACAGCCTGGTTCGCGCCCTTCCCGCCCGGATTTGTCATGAAACCCCAGCCCAGGACACTTTCCCCTATTACCGGTATACGGGGCGTATTGACGACCAGATCCATATTCAGGCTTCCGACTACGGTTATCAAACTCATTTTTATCCGACCTCCTTTAATGCTGGATTTCTTATATGCAGATATATAGATAGCGCAAATATGACCATATATAGCCCCAAACTCGTGATGAATGTCAGGATTGGGACGGCCTTGTAGATTATCGCGGCGATATATCCCGAAGGAATGCACGCGAGAGCCGTCAACAGCCGGATCCCAGAAAAAGCGTCGGCTTTTTCATGCTCCCCCAACCCGTTCATGAGCGTGGAAACCAGGAAAATACGCATACTACCCCTTAATTGCCGCCCAGAAGACACACTCGTTTCTTCCTGATTTCCCGAGGCCGCGGCATATCTCGCTTTTTCTTATATATTGGGCAAGCTCAAATCCCGTTTCTTCCAGGCATTCGAAGATTTCCTCCAACGACGGCACATGCAGGAATATTTGTCTGCGCCTCTTGGTAAAAATCACATCGCCGAATTCGGTCAATCTGTCATCTTGATTATGAGAGGACCACCTTTGGGTTTCCTCCTCCCAGAACCATTTGAAGTCCGGGTCGTCCCTGCTCTGAGTCACAAAAACAAAGACGCCGCGTTGTTTCAATATACGGTTGACCTCGTTCATAGCCCTGATACGCATCCTGCGCTGCGGTATGTGCATGAGTCCGTTGAATGAAAACAGGGCGCCGTCGAAAGAGGCGTCCTCAAACGGCAACTCACATGCGTCGGCGACCTCAAAGCCAACCGCGATCCGCTTTTTACGGGCAATCATCCTGGCGCAGTCTATCATATTCGAGGATAGGTCTATTCCATGTACATTTTCGTAACCGAGCCTATACAGCGCAAAGGTCGTCCTTCCGCAGCCGCACCCAATATCCAGTATCCGGTCTTGTTTCGAAAAGTACTTCGTATAGAAATACTCCTCTGATTTCCAGAGACCGGTTCTGCCGGCCGCCCTCCTGTATATATCGACTATTCCGGGATCCTCGAATGAAGCCCTCGTAAAGCTGTTATCCAAATACATATATTCACCACGCCATGAATAATATTATAGCAAATATCAATAAGGAGTCCTATGGCGAATAATTTATACGAATTCCATACAGTCCGGGGCTACCAGCTCCTCAAGCAGGATAAAAAACTATTGACGGCAGCCATGGAGGATTACCTGGAGATGATATACCGCAACAGCCTCGTGGAAGGATATATGCGCATCAATACGCTGTCGGAGCTGCTTAACGTGCAAGCCTCCTCCGCGACTAAGATGGTTCAGAAGCTGGCAAAACTCGGGCTGGTGAACTACAAGAGGTACGGCATCATCCTTCTGACCGACAGCGGTAATGACATCGGCAGATTCCTGCTCGGCAAACACACCACCGTAGAAACCCTTCTTAAAAACCTCGGCGTAAAAAACGACCTTTTGTCGGAGACAGAACTTATCGAGCATGACATTTCAACAGAAACGCTCCTCAGATTCGAAGCCTTCAACAGGTTCATCGCCGATAACCCCGATGTTGCGCAAAAGTTAGAACATTATGAACCATATCCACATATTTGGTATTAGATAAACAGGATTAGCCGTAAGCAAGGTTATTAGCTGCC
>CAZCKQ010000097.1:0-6963 GCA_964499315.1 uncultured Eubacteriales bacterium
AATACCTTTATTGCGAAATTGCTGCAAACAGCGCCGCAATATCCGCATAGGATGCACTTCGCATCGTCAACAACAGCTTTGCCTCCGCGGACATGTATCGCGCCCTGGCCGCATTCATCGGCGCACCTGCCGCAGCCTTCGCACCAATACTCTATGTGAAGCTTGCGTACCGACCTGCTTATGTTGTCTTTTATATCATCAGGTACGGCGCCTTCATTAAAAAAGCAGACATTTGCCATTACCTCATCGGCGTTTTTCATTCCGACCGCTATGGAATGCACGAAATCCAAGGCTAATACAAATTTCATGCTCTCTTCATATGTACTCGCCAGGTTCCCGCCTCCAAGCGATTTCATGGCAAGAATGCCCTTGCCGTTCAAAGCCGCTTTTTGAGCCGCCGCAACCATCCGGTCGATTGTACCGTCACCTATGCCCAGCCCCTTACGGTTGATGATGGGATGGATCACATCTATCTCGGGCATTCCGCCGCATAATTCGACGACTTCGCACCTGTGGGTGGAAACGCCTACAGCCTTTATCAGCCCTTTTTGTTTGCACTCTATGTAATATTCAAGCGCTTCCCTGTGACCTCTTAACGTATGCTGTGATTCCTGCTCATGCAACATGAAAATATCGATAAAATCTATATCCATTTCTTCTAAAGCTTTTTGTATGCTGTCTGAAGCTGCCTGCCTGCTGTATGCGTATGATTTGGATGATATGACAGGCCTCTTGCCCCGGTGCCTTTTCAGCGCCTCTTTGACATGAGGATATGTACCATATAATTCAGCCGTGTCAATAAAGTTGACGCCAAGCTCCAGCGCTTTCAAAATTACAGCGGCCCCGTTCTCAGGCGTCATACCGGTCTGCAGCGGTCCTACCGCAAGAGAACCGAAGCATAGCCTTGAGACATACAAACCGCTGTTACCAAGGTAACTGTACTTCATCCTTATTTTGCATTGTCCAGGTAATACCGCAGGACCTCCTCGAGCAGTTCATCCCTTTCATACTTGCGGATGAGGCTCCTGGCGTTTTTATGTCCCGTAATATATGACGGATCTCCGGAAAGGATATAGCCGACCATCTGATTTATCGGGTCATACCCTTTTTCCATCAGCGCCTGATAAACGCTCAAGATGACAGCCCTTGCGCCGTTGACATTGTCCCTGTCTACCCTGAACATCATAGTTTCGTTGCCAGCCATGTCATACCTCCATACCCCACATCAATACTAATAATATAGCATAAATAGATTTTTCATTAAACAATTTTCCCGCGAAGGTGATCGCCGGAGGCCCCGGTTATCTCCACATCCACCAGTTTTCCTGCCTGATCTGCGCTTCCGCGGAAGCGCACCTCGACGTAACTGGGGGAAAACCCGGTCATGATGTCGTTTTGGCCCGGCTCAAGCCGCTCCGCAAGAACGGATAAGACCCTGCCGCCGAATTGCCTGTTGAATTCAAGCGACTTTCTTCGCGATATCTCTATGAGTTTCCTGCTCCTGCGTTCCTTCTCCGCGGCAGGGACCTGTCCGGGCATGGAAGCAGCCGCCGTAAATGGTCTCGGAGAGTATTTGAATATATGCGCGCGTGAGAAATTCATCTCCTCAACAAAACCGCATGTCTTTTCAAATTCCTCATCAGTCTCGCCCGGGAAACCTGCCATTATATCCGTCGAAATTGCGCAGTCGGAAATATTTGCGCGGAGCAAATCCGCCTTTTGCCTGTACTCCTCTGTCGTATAACCCCTACGCATCCTTTCGAGGGTCGAATCGCACCCGCTTTGGAGTGATATGTGGAAGTGCGGGCAAAGCTTGTCGAGGTTCATAATACGGGACACAAAATCCGCATCGACGGTATCGGGCTCCATGGAGCCGATCCTTATGCGCTCGATCCCCGGCACATCATTCAATAGTTCGAGTAAGCCGGCAAGATCGGCATCATGCGCATGCGCCGACCCGCCTTCCGGCGTGCCCTCCGTGGCGCCCTCCATCGCGCCCTCCGTCGCGCCCTTCAGGTCGCTGCCGTACGCAGACAGGTTTATTCCTGTAACAACGATCTCTTTATACCCCGATTGGGCGAGCCTTATGGCTTCATCCCTCACTTCGGCGGGATGGCGGCTCCTTACGGGGCCTCTTGCCAGCGGGATGACACAATACGAGCAAAAATGCCGGCAGCCGTCCTCAACCTTGACGAACGCCCTTGTGTGTTCCCTATGTCCCGATACGGAGAGCTTCTCCAGGCCGTTGTCTGAAAGCAGGGCTTTCCGGTCAAGCACATCCACGATCATCGATCCGCTATCCATGTATTGTTTCAGATATTGGGCAATCCTGTGCCTGTTCCGGGTTCCGACGATGATATCCACGCCGCCCAACGTCTTGACCTGTTCGGTTGAAACCTGAGCGTAACAGCCTGTTACCGCAATCACCGCGGAATCGTTCATCGATCTTGCCCGCCTTATCAGCTTCCTGCATTTCCTGTCGCTTTCCGCAGTTACTGAACAGGTGTTGATCACATACGCGTCAGCCGGTTCGTCAAAACCAACGATATTATAGCCGTCTTCTCTAAGGATTTCGGCCATGGCTTCGCTTTCATACTGATTCACTTTGCAGCCAAGGGTTGTTACGGCAACATTGCATATCCTCATGGAAACATTATATCCATTCCGCTTTTTTTTAACAATTGTCATAATCGACAAAAAATAATACAATAAGAAGCAGGAGGCATTGATATGATGACTTTCAACATTATGCTGAAGTCTGTGAATGATGTAAAAGACTTCGTCAATATCGTAAATAAATATGCATTCGATGTGGATCTTACATCCGGGCGTTATATAGTGAACGCCAAGTCAATTATGGGCATATTCAGTCTGGACCTTGCCAAGCCCATCAAAGTCGACGTATATTCCGATTCATGCGACGATTTCTGCAAGGAGACCGAAAGGTTCCGCATCTGATCAGTACTCGATAACGCCCTTGACAGTCTTTGCTTTGTTTTTCACGCTATAATCGAAAGCTTTTGGGGTATCGTCAAATGGGAACACGTCGCTGATGATGCCATTGATGTCCAATCCTGCCGATATCGCCGAGATTGCCGTCGGATACAGGTTTCGGTAACGGAAGATGGTCTTGACGGTAGCCTCTTTTCCCATCAATGTCCCGATATTCATCGGAACTACGGGATTGGCGGACATACCTACCAGGACGATCACACCGCCGCGTTTGACCATGTTGACGGTGGATGAAGCAGCGGCGATGCTGCCCGATGTCTCTATTACGATATCTGGGCCTGAACCTCCGGTCGCGACGGCGAGCTCTTCTACAGGATCGCATTCTTCGGCATTCCAGACGTCTGCCGCGCCTATTGCCCTTGCTTTATCCATGCGGATGCCGATAGTATCGCTCATGAACACCTTACTGACTCCCATGGAGCGCAAGGCCATCATCGTAACCAGACCTATGCAGCCGCAGCCGGTAACCATGGCAGTCTTGCCTACGGTGGCGCCGCCTTGGTTTGCGGCATGGAATCCCACGGCCAGAGGCTCCACAAGCGCCCCCTGCATAGTGTCCACATTATCGGGGAGCTTGAAACACATATCCGCCGGGTGCGCGACATATTCGCACAAAGTGCCCTGAACAGGCGGAGTGGCAAAGAAGATCACATCCGGGCACAGATTATATCTCCCGGTCTTGCAATATTCACATTTGCCGCAAGTGTAACCCGGCTCCATTGTCACACGGTCGCCGCGTTTGAGGGTCTTCACCCCAGGACCGACTTCTTCCACGATACCGGCGCTTTCATGGCCGAGGATGAATGGATATTCTACGATGTAGTCTCCGATTCGTCCAAATTCATAATAGTGAAGATCAGACCCGCATATTCCGGTATGGCATATGCGCACCAATACTTGCCCTTCTTTGACCTCGGGTACATCACATTCCCCGGCTGCAATGGTCCCGGGTTTTGTCAGCCACATTACTTTCATCATTAAGTCGCCTCCGGCAAATTATTCCAATACTATATTATACATCAGGCTGTCCATCTGGCCAAATTTGCAAGTAATGGGGCAAAAAATTACCATATATTCCCATATATGTATGAATATACGGATTATGATGCATATTTCATATCGAATATGCATAAAAACCAGATTTTACAGTTTAAGCGCGCCCAATACTTGATTTTTTGACCAATAGCCAATTTCGATTTTTTAACCCTTGACGGCGCCTGCCGTCATACCTGCAATGATATATCTCTGAAAGCCTAATGCGCGGCTGATATGATTTTGGCAGCGGTCCGGGATACGTTCCCCGCGAAGTCATAGGCCTTAATTTCATAAGAATATGTTTTTTGGGTATCGGGAATCGTATCCTCCAAATTGACAGGAGCCTCCTGTTGATATTCTGACATGCTTTTCCTCGGCACCTGAAGGTTTGCTACCATCCTTCCGTTACGGTAGACATAATATCCGCAGACCCCGATATTATCCGATGAAGGCTCCCACTTAAGATATATCTTTCCTTCCTTGCCGGGAAAAGCAGAAATCCCTTCCGGCGCTGTCGGCGCAACCTTATCGAGAATTCCTGATTTTATATATCCGGTATATGTCTTGTGAAATCCGTCATTAACGATGTTGGGGCTATAATAGTGACTATAGGCAAAAGTTATCTGCTTATCGACATATGGACTGACTGCGCGCATCTGCTGCACAAAACGATTTATCGGAGCCCCGGTCCAATCGGATGAAACAAAAGTCTCCGTATCCGACCAGAATCTCAATCCCGGCAATGTATCGACCGACTTACGCAATTCGGCGAACCATACCGGCAGGTCGTCAATGTCCAGGCCTCCCGATCCGACGCTATCCTGCGGGCAGAAGACATCACCTTCCCTGAGACCGGAACGGGCAAACACGTATTTCCACATTTCAGCGTTTAAACGAGGCGAACCGAATCTGCGGTCCATGAACGGCGAAAGCATGATCGGAAGCCTCTTGCCAGTATTCTCCAGGTACTCCGTCTGCATTCTGAGGGTTTCAGCCAGGACTTCCCACGAATTGAGCAGGTTGAACTGGCGTAAAAAAGAATTGTTTACTTCCCAGCACCAGTACCATCCATAAAAGGTTCCGACATATTTTTCGTAATACCGCCGCCATAATTCATCGGCCAGTTTGTTTCCTTCATCTACCCTCGCGGCCACCCATTCCCTGCTGTACTGGCTGTTCCACCAATCATCGCTGTAGTTCAGTCCGATAAATACCCGGAACCCGAATTGTTTGGCCGTACGAAGGCAGATATCGACAACATCGGGATAATCGGTCCCGTCCGCGCGCCTGATAGTCATAAATCCGGATGGCTGTTCCGGTATCTGTAATCCCGGAGCCTGCTGCAACGGCGGCTGGATCGGGAATACCACGCTTGTAGTCCCGGCCCCGTTCAAGAGGTTGCCTTTATAAAACGCCGTCGGTCCGAGAATGATATACTTCATGCCGGCTTCCTTCAACGCGGTGAATTCCCTGAACCAGGCTGCCTCATCCCAATCCTGTACAAGCCACCATTGTATGAACGTCCCTTCGGCGGTTACATAGGCATTATCATTCACACCCGGTTGACCGATGCAGAGTTGCGATATGCCCGCATCGATTCCAAATGCCGCTAAAGGAGGTATATTCTTGCCGGATAAATAAACAGGAACAATTAATAGCAAGAATATTACTAATAGTATCAGAGCAATTATTCTGACACGGATTGCCATAAATGTATGCATAAGCCTTGAAATTAGCCTGCCGCAGCTATTATCAGCATCTATAGATAGTATATTCTCTGTATTCACACACAAAACCTTTATTCAATCTGACAGAATTTAAACTTTAATTTGTGTATGTTAAGCTAAATGATTGTATGGTAAACTGATTGGTAAACTGACTGGAGGTTGATATGGTTTGCTTAAGCTTTTCAGGTTCCTTAAACCTTATACCGTCCAACTGATCTTCATTCTCGTCCTCGTATTCCTGCAGACACTTACAGATCTATATCTTCCTACTTTAATGTCCGATATCATAGATAAGGGCGTAATGCGGGGCGATATCGGGTATATATGGAATACCGGCGGCCTTATGCTGATCGTCGTGGGGGCAGGCGTATTATGCGCAATAGTTGCCAGTTACCTGTCTTCAAAGACAGGTTCAGGGTTCGGCAGGATACTCCGTAATAAGGTTTTTGAGAGGGTTGAAAGCTATTCGCTGCATGAGTTTGACAAGATCGGCACGGCAACGCTTATCACAAGGACTACAAACGACATCACACAGGTGCAGATGGTGACCATGATCATCATGCGCATGATGATCAGCGCTCCGATGATGGCCATAGGCGGCATAATACTGGCATACTCAAAGGACAGGCCGCTTACCATCGTATTTGCGGTGGCGATACCGGTTCTTGCGATTGTAATCATACTGCTTGCACGCAGGATTATACCGCTGTTCAAAAAGGTGCAGGTGAAGATCGACAGGATAAATCTTGTCCTGCGTGAAAAACTGACCGGCATCAGAGTAATACGGGCATTCAACACATCGGAACGCGAAAGGGTACGCTTCAAGACCGCGAACGAAGACCTCACCGGCACTTATATCAGAGTAAACAAGATCATGGCATTCATGATGCCGTCAATTATGCTTGTTATGAATCTGACGTCGCTGGCTATCCTCTGGTTCGGCATCATACGCATAGATAACAGCGGTATGGACCTGGGCGCTCTTGTAGCGTTCATGCAATATGCCATGCAGATTATGTTTTCGATGCTTATGGTCTCGATGATGTTCATTATGATACCCCGGGCTCAGGCCGCTGCGGTAAGGATAAACGAAGTCCTCGACACGATCCCCGGTATCAATGATGCCGATAAAAAAGACCTAAAGGATTCACACAAGGAGTTGTTTACGACAAAAGGCCTCGTCGAGTTC
>CAZCKQ010000098.1:0-6921 GCA_964499315.1 uncultured Eubacteriales bacterium
CAAAAGCATATCAGGATGACGATCCTTAAGATCCAATAAGGAAAGAACGTTTAGCACCGCGCCTTCAGAACCGTTATAATTCCATTGGAAAGCCGACATTGTCCAGACTTTGCCAGGCGCGTAAATAAGGTCGCCGGTAAACGCCAGATTCAGTCCGCTCTCCCGGAGCATAATGGTGATTGAGCCTATTGTATGTCCCGGAGTCGGTATCACAGTTATCTTGATGCCACCGAAATCATAGCCGGAATAATCGTTTAATACACCGGCGATGGGAACTGACTCCAGTATTGAAAAACGGTCCTGCCGGACATTATAATTGACGTATATCCCTCGGGCCTGCCAATACTCGTTTGCATGCCCGAATAGATCCTTTTCTGTACATGGGACATAAATTGGAATGCCTTTTGCCGCGGCCTTTGCCAATCCTTGCCCCTGATCCCTGTGATGATGCGTAAGAAGGACGCCTGTCACATTGCGCACCCCAATGGAGTCGAGACAATCCAGCACGTCGCCCGAACCGAAGTCAATCAGCAGGCCTTCCCGATCCCTCTTTATTATGTAGACATTGCAGGTATCCTTATAGACATATACATTCTCAGCTACTGGCAATATTTTCATATCGTACCTCATCAGCTATTATGACTTATAAACACTTTCCGCCTGCCTGGCAAATCTATCGACAAGGTCGTCTATTCTGAACATCTCATGGCCTATCAGATACGAATAGACTTTGTTGTTGAAGTTCTTGTACCAATGCTTCGGCACGCCCTTCCTGCCCACGATTGCGCCGACTATACTGCCAACGGTCGCTGTGGTGCAGTCATTATCCAGACCCATTGCGACTGTCTCCGAAAGGACTCTGGTCACATCCGTACCGCCGATCATAAGGCCGAATATGCTAAGACACGCGTTGTTATGCGTATGTACCCCGGACATTCCTTTGAAACGGTCATCTACGGCCTGCCTCGCGTCTTTATAATTCCTGACGTCTTTTCCTGCCTCAAGCGCCCATTGCACTTCCTTTGCGAAACTGCATCCCGCAGGTATTTCAGTCAGTCCGATTTTTATGGCGTCAATAGGATTATCCACTGCAAATGCCGCCGACTGGGCTGCGCTGAAAAACATTTCTCCATATATGCCGTTGCGTCTGTGGCTGATATAAGCGTCTCTATACGCCATTTCGGCTGCCTTTTCAGGAAAAGCCGGCGCCATGTAAGCCCAGGGATCAGACCTGATATCGGCGCCGATCCATTGGACATAGGGATTATCAAGGTCTGCCGCTTCCATCGCGGGAATCCCGGCCTTCAGGTTGTTCAGCGCCACATGTTCCGCCGTACACGCGTACGGAAGATATTTCTGCCATGCCTTGCCGACGTCGTCAGTGGTAAAATTATGACCGTAATCCTCCACGATCAGCAGACCAAGCAGCGTATACGCTATGTCGTCGTCGACTCCCACGCCGTTCATTTTACCTCTGGTATATTCAAGGCATTTGTTGACCTCATATCTTGTTGCGATCGGATTGGCTATACTTGACCAATAATCCGCGGGAGGGAATTTGTCACCGATGTATGCAGCCCATTTTTCCATCCTGTCCACATCCCAGAATTCTACGATAGCCCCGAGTATACAGCCTGCAAATCTGGCAAGCATGGCGCCCTGCAATTTCTCCCTGTAGATACCCGCATTAAAGCTTTTCCACATTTTCCTGACGCCGTCGGGCCTCAACCTCTTTATCTCCGGCAAATCGTCAGGCTCCAGCAACGCCAGCACGCCGTCATTCGGCAGTTTATTAAGACTCGATATACTGGCTTTGAGGTATTCTTCGATCTTGGCCAGTAATTCATCGAGATCTTTGGCTCCATATTCATGCTTCAATCGCGCAAACTCAACGATTTTTTCTCCCAACTGCTTATAGTCCGGTATTTTGGGGTATTCTCCATAAACGCTCATTTCGTGCCCCCCTTATAAAGATAAAATCCTATTTTTAATTTCGACGGCATCTTTAAGCATCACTCCGCCATCGGATTGCTTCCCTGCCCATTCGATTACCCTGTCGCATTCTTTTAATACCAGATCCTTGTCCACCGCCGCAGGCTTCCGGCCGGCAATGGACCTGAAGTTTTCAGCGTAAAGCTTCCTGAGGATGCTGTCATCCAGGCGGATGCCTCTTGCCTTTGCCCAATAGAATTCTATTGTTTCGTCATAAGTTTCAAAAAACGTCTTCATGAAAAGCATCTTTTCGGCCCTTCCTTCGGGTCCCGGATTTATTCTGTCAAAACCCGTCAGATTATCCGTTCCGAAGACGATCCTATTCTGGTACATGTTAAAGAAATCATGCCATTCGCTCTGTTTTTTGCCGAAATTCACATACAACTCGGTGCCCGGTGTGACATCGAAGTACACATTAGGCCATTTATCAAGGAATTTGCCGGCCCTGTCGATATCGGCGGATAAAAAGTAAAAGTGCGCGAATGTTGCCTTCAAATAAGGATGCCTGGCAAGGATATCATCTACTTCCTTATATAGGTCTTCTTTACTCGGGAAAGTGCCGTCGCCATAAAACCAGCCGCTTGCCTTGGCCCATTCCTCCACAAGCAGAGGGTCCCAGAATGTTTCAGGGTCTGCGACATGGAAGGTCAGAGGGATCTGCTTTTTCTCAAGATAAGAAAAATAGCCTTCATAGATATCGCTATTAAGAGGTATTCCTGTGCTCTTCCTAACGGTGGGTTTGCCTTCGATCATTTTAAAACCGTCAAATCCCATTGCAATAAGCCTCTCTGCCTGCTTTGCAAAATCAACGGATCCATCGGGAGAATCCGGCATAAAATGATAAAGCGACGCGTATGTATAAATCTTCCCTGGGTACATAAGTTTGAAGAGCATCAAAGTAATATTCTGCAATGTGTAACTCTCTTCGAGCTTGTCCAATCCCGGCAGGCTGAGTATATTCATTGCCTCAAAGCCGCAGATGTCCATTGCCTCTTTCAATTCCTCAATATACTGGTATCTTTCGACATGCGTGTGGCTATCAACAACCGGTATTCTTGTGCTGAGCTTAATTCTTTCGACCGCCAAACAAAACAACCCCTTTCTATATGATATCTAAATAATTATTACATTAATTTCGACTTCATGGAATATGCTTTAGGCGTATCCCCAAACTTTTTTTTAAATAGTGTATAGAAATAGTTTGGATTATCTATACCCACTTCATATGAGATATCCTGTATGCTCAATCTGGAGCTACGCAGCAGCTCTGCGGCTTTGACAAGCCTGACCTCATTGATGTACTCGTTGACGGAAAGCTGTGTATAGTTCTTGAATACCCTGCCTATGTAAAGGGGATTCAACTGGAGCATTGTGGCTATGCCCTGGAGGCAAAGACTGCTGTCATGAAAGCTGCTGTGGATGATATCTTTTATGGTATCAACCAGTTTGGCCTGTTTTTCGGCCTTGTTTTCATTATCATTAATATAACAGTGTCTGATAATACTCATCAATTTGGAAAATAATGATGAGGAGGTATCTTTATCGATATAATCGATCCCAAAGAAATTAAAATTGACCGGAAATGGAACAAGCCTTGAGCTATTGATCTCTTCATATGTATTCTTCAGCGCATTTACCAGATTTGTGGTTGATAGCAGTATATTGTTGATATTCATTTCAGCTATCTCCGCAAAGATTTTTGACATATACTCTTCAACTTTTTCAAGGTTTCCAACCCTTATACTGTCTTTAAGGATCTTCTCGTTGATCATGGAATATCCTAATTTAGCGCATTCTTTATTCTTCTTGATATCTTCCGGCAGTATTACACATCCATTGCCCACTATGAATCTGTATTTCGAATTGCCCAGCACTTCGTTGTATGATTCTGTAACATTTTTGTATGTGCAAGTCCTGTCGTCGATAAAACATGAAATGGACATGTCATATTTTTCGAGTATTGATTTCTGAACATGCTTCATGACCGGTACTATATAGTGGTAGAACTTGTCGCTCAGCCCGTTGGCATTGAATAACAATACTATCTGGTCATCTCCGAGATCGACAGGTTTAAATGGAATATATTCCGAAATCAATTCATTGAATATATTCATTATAGCATACTTGAATATTTTACAATCTTTATAACTGTACTGCCGTAATAATGACGGGTAATTATCCACCTTCAACAGACATACGATCAATTCGCCTTTCAGCATCGCCAGCGCCGGTATCTCATGTATCGTTTTTTCAAATTCATCGTCCGAAACCGATGGGCTGTCTATAATCAATTTCTTAAGAAAATATTCCTGAACTATATTGTTATTGGTCTTTTCATTCAGCTTATACTCGTTCACCTGCTCAAGCGATTTTGAATAGACTTCATTAAGGTACTCGAATTCATCATCACGTTTCCTGATATCGTCGTCTAAACCGGGCTGCTTTGATGAAATCATGCCTACGAGTTTTCTGACAGGCTTGTACAAATGGGTAGACAGGGTGTATGAAATGATTACGGTAAGCAGAAGAAAGAGCAGCCCGATTATTAAAATGCTCGTTTTGAGCATCCGAATATGCATGAATATTTCATTGTAATCCTGCATTTTAACGAGGGTCAGGGAGGAATTAGCGATAAATACCGCTGATATCAGATATTCCATGCTGCCGATTTTTGATTTGCTGAAATACATATCGACGCCTTTTTCATTATACTGTTTCCTGCACTTATCGTAGATGTTTTTTACTTCTTTTTTAATTTCTTCATTATCGGAACTGCTCCCGCTGATTTTACCGGAACTGTCGATGATGAACACACTGTCCGATTTTTTCTCATCCATTTGGCTGAACATTTTGATTGAATTGAACAACCAATTGGAATCCACATTGACAATAAGGGCGCTGTCCATTTGATTGCCGCTATACGCGGAATCATACATAATATAGGTTAATACGTTTTTTACAATATCCCTGTTGCCAGTGTTATATACACTGATTTCCCTTAATAACGGCTTCAGTTTAGGCACTATGGTAAATTGGCTCAAATAGTCTCTTATATCATTGTCGTACATGATTTCGCCTCTGATCGAATAATAGTTGTCGCTATATTTGTTATATATGTAAGCCGACTCAATAAAACTGTTCAGAGCAAAAAACGTGTTTATATCATTGATATATGATGATAGTACGGCATAATCGATGGCAGACGTATTCAAGATATGTTGGACGCTCTTGTGCATGAAAAGGGAAAGGCATGAGGAACTGATAGTATCATCAATATAGTCTATAAAATATTTTGATTGATAAAGGATTTTCTTGTTGGATTGATGCTCATTGTCAGACACTATCCGCTCGGTATTGAAATAGATGACCAGTGAAAAAACAGTTACTATGCAGAAAGTCACAATCGTGACCCATAAGTATATTCTGGTCAGATATCTTTTGGAACCCTTTAAATTCATACATCAGCTCCAACAAATAAATATAAATTTATATACTATTATTCTGCCAATATCTCCATTGCCTTAGCGTATTGATAGTCATATTCAACCGTCAATTCATATATCTTATCATTCATCGCGCGCTGTGTAGTAAAGTCGAGCACGCCGTAAGGATAAAGCCCCCTGTCCTTCTGAAATTGGGCTATTGCCTTGAAAGTCCTGTCGTCAAGCTTATAATCCGGCTCATCTATACTGTAGCCCGCGGCTTTCAGGATATTTTCAGCGTAATAGACGTCCACGCTCTCGGCATTGAGTCCGGGTTTACTTGTAACACTGAGACTGTGCAGTGACTCTATTCTGACACCATTGACAGGTTCGGGGTCTTCCACCAATATATCCGGATCCAGGCCGATCTCGTCAATCATCCTTCCGTTGGGCGTGTAGTAGTAGCCCGTCGTCATTTTCACCCATCCCAGAATTTCCTCGTCCGACGGAATGATGCCATGCCGCTGCAGATCATATGCGTCGACAATATCAACGCCGAGCTGCAGCTTGTATCGGGCGCTGGCTTCAGTCGTCAATAAGGGAACCAAATTCTGCACCTTTGCCTTCCCGTATGTCGTTGTTCCGATAAGCGTCCCGCACCGTCTGTCCTGAACGGCGCCTGCTACGATTTCGCTTGCGCTGGCCGTCATATAGTTAATCAGGACTGCAAGTTTATATTTCTGCTTGTTGAGATATGAATTAAAACTGATATCCATGTAGGATTCAGATTTAAAATCGAGCTTCGTTATCAGGCCGGCCGGTATGAATTTCTCAGCGCACGATACCGCCTGATAGACGTCGCCTCCGGGATTATTCCTCAAATCCAGTATAACATCAGTAACAAGACGCCTATCGAACTCATCCAGGGCCTGTTTCAGAAATTCGTCCGTATTACCGTTAAATGAACTGATTTTTATATAGCCGATATTGTCCTTAATGAAGTACTTTACAGGATTTATCTTTATGGTTTGTCTTTGCATCTCGAATAAAAGGATCTGCGCATGACCTGCGCGAGATATTCCAAGCCTCACCGCCGTGCCTTCTTCGCCTATAATAAGCGACCGTACCTCTTCGGCAGACTTGCCCAATACATTTGTTCCATCCACCGAGACAATGATGTCTCCGGGCAATATCCCTGCCTTCTCGGCCGGAGAGGCTTCAAAAACTCCGTTGATGCCGATATAATTGCCCATATCTTCAAGTGAAACGCCAATACCCTTGTATGTACCGTTTATCGTCGAATCAATGAAGCTCTCTGCCTCATCTTTATCATAGTATACCGTATAAGGGTCCATAGCATTGAAAATGCCCTCAAGAGCTCCTTCTATAAGCTGTTCATCGGTAACTGCGCGACCGTATCTGTCTTTCACCATTTGTATTATCTCCTCGATGTAATCCATCATCTCGTCAGTCTCCATACTCTTACCGGCATGTACCGCGCACGGCG
>CAZCKQ010000099.1:0-6918 GCA_964499315.1 uncultured Eubacteriales bacterium
AATCGAAAATCTGTCAGTACCGAAAGGATCATAGAAACGATTGAAACCATGGATTACACAGTCAAAAACAAAACCGGGGCGGGTCGGTTATCGGTCAATAAGGTCTTAGGTCTCGGGATAATCGTATTGGCTGAATATGTCATAGCCAAAAATACCGCGGGCTTCGGTTTCATCCCTCAGATCAGCCAGAACATGGGATATGGCATGTTGTTTATAATAGGGCTGATTACTTCTCTTCACTGTATAGCGATGTGCGGCGGCATCAACCTTTCGCAATGTGTATCATACAAGCAGCCCGCGGCCAACGATTCCGGCCGCTTTGCCAAATTGAAGCCAAGTCTCCTCTATAATACCGGCAGGGTCATGTCCTATACAATCATCGGCGGCGCGGTCGGCGCACTGGGATCGACCATCAGCTTTTCGGGCCTTGCCAAAGGTATCGTGGCGGTTATTTCCGGCATATTCATGGTCATCATGGGGCTGAATATGCTCAATGTATTCCCGTGGCTCAAAAAGCTGAATCCGCGCATACCTAAGATTTTCAGAAATAGAGTCGTCAGCAATAGAGCCGGCAGCAATAGAGCCGGCAGCAATAGAGCCGGCAGTGCCGGCGCGAAGCGCGGCCCGTTTTATATCGGGCTTCTTAACGGACTGATGCCGTGCGGCCCGCTTCAGGCTATGCAGATCTACGCGCTGGGAACAGGCAGCGTATTAGCCGGGGCTTTATCCATGTTTGTGTTCAGCCTGGGCACGATACCCCTGATGTTCGGGTTCGGTGCGGTCAGTTCCCTGTTGAGCGGCAAGTTCACGCATAGAATGATGAAGGCCAGCGCGGTGCTCGTTCTGATCCTCGGATTGATAATGCTCAACCGGGGTCTTAACCTTTCCGGCATAAATGTCGCATACGCGTCTTCATACTCGGTCTCCGGCAATGTGGCTAAAATCGAGGGTGATACGCAGACCGTCACTACTAAGCTGGAGCCCGGAAGTTACCCGACGATAATAGTTCAGAAGGGGATTCCCGTCAAATGGGATATGAAAGCCGAATCCCGTGATTTGAACGGCTGTAATGAAGCGATTGTCATACCGAAACTCGGCATGCAAAGCAAATTCGAACCCGGTGATAATCTCATCGAATTCATACCCGACACGGAAGGCAATATCGCCTATACATGCTGGATGGGGATGATAAGCGGCAATATAAAGGTCGTGACAGATTTAAGCAAGGTATCGCAAAGCGATATCTCGGAAGCCGATGACTCGGGGAATCAAGGGGCTTTGGGCGACGGCGGCGGTGGCGGCTGCTGCGGACGATAAAGGAATTTTTGGTATACTATAATTACACGGTTAATGCTGAAAGGATATCCGATGCCCGGTATGAACGGTATGAAAACGATACTTGTCGTTGACGACGAGGTCAAGATCGTCGAGGTTGTGAAGACATACCTCGAAAATAACGGTTATAAAGTGGTGGAAGCATACAGAGGCGCCGATGCTATCGGGCTCTTCGACAGGTTTGGTCCCGATGCGGTGGTGCTTGATCTGATGCTGCCGGATATGACGGGTGAAGAGATATGCGGGGCCATCAGGAAAAAGTCGCGGGTACCCATTATAATGCTGACGGCAAAAGCTGAAGAAGAGGACATTTTAAAGGGGTTGAAAATCGGGGCTGACGATTATGTAACCAAACCTTTCAGCCCAAGGGAATTGGTCGCCAGGATCGAAACCGTCCTGAGGAGGACGGATAGAGAAATCATGCCGTTGTCCAGCGAAATATCCTATAATAACGGAGAACTGGTCATAGACAGTATGCGCCACGAAGTAAGGAAATATGGAAAAATCATCGGTTTTACACCTATTGAATATAAGATCCTTTTGAACATGGTTAGGCACCCGACAAGGGTGTTCACGCGAGAAGAACTGATCACTCTGGCGGTAAATGACGACTACGACGGTTTTGACAGAACCATCGACACCCATATAAAAAATATCAGGCAGAAGATTGAAGACAATACCAGGGATCCGAAATACCTGATTACAGTTCACGGCGTGGGATACAAGTTCGGTGGCAAGTCCGGCCGCGGCGGAGGCGGCGGGTTATGAAATACAGTCTGAGGGCAAGATTGTCAGTCATTATACTGATTGCAGCATTGCTTATGTTCTCACTAGTGAGTGTGCTTGCCAATTTGCTTCTTGAGAGGCAGTTTAAAGGATACGTGATCGGTAAGCAGGAACAAAGAAATAAGGATATTGTGGAGCTGATTTCAAGGAGATACGCCGATTGGGGCGGCAAATGGGATTCGTCCGGAATTGAGAACATCGGGGTAAGCCTGCTTGAAGAAGGCATAATATTAAAGATCACGGACAGCGCGGGGAAAGGGGTTTGGGACGCAACCATCCACAATAAAGGCCTTTGCACCGCCATGTTGTCCCATATGGCCAGCAGTATGAAGAATTATTATCCCGGATTCAAAGGCGGATACGAAGAAAAGCAATACCCCATTTTAAGCGGATCCGTACAGGTCGGCGCCGCTAAGATCGGATATTACGGGCCTTTTTATTACAGCGATAACGACGTCATGTTCCTGGTAACGCTCAACAGGCTCCTTTTGTGCGCGGCTGCCGTTTCATTGCTGGTCTCGCTGTTCCTGGGGGCGTTCATGGCGAGGAAGATAAGCGACCCCATTTCAAATGTCATAGATACGGCCATGAAAATAGCCGATGGGGATTTTAGCAGGAGGGTATCGGAAAAGTCAAATACCAAAGAGATCATTAAGCTGACAAGCACTATAAACCACCTGGCCGAAGTATTGGGAAAGCAAGAGGATTTGCGCAGACGGCTGACTTCTGATGTGGCCCATGAACTGCGGACGCCGGTGGCGATACTGCAAAGCCATCTCGAGGCGATGATCGACGGGGTTTGGAAGCCGGATGCCGAAAGGTTGAAGAGCTGTCATGAGGAAATCGTACGAATCAGGAAGATGACCGGCGATATAGAAAGGCTTGCGAGATATGAGAGTGAAAACCTCAAACTGGATATCGGCGGCTTTGATGTCACAAAGCTTTTGCGCGGCCTGATCAGCGGCTTCGAAGCCGAATTCAGGAACAAGAATATAGAAATAAGCATGGAAGGGTCTGAGGGATCTGAGGAGTCTGAGGTGGCTGAACAGTTCATAGAAGGCGATACGGACAAGGTCAGCCAGATATTTTCGAACCTTATATCCAATGCGTTGAAGTATACGCCTGAAGGAGGCTCTGTAAAAATCGCCATAAAAGGGGACAATGAGACTGTGAAGGTGGTTGTGGGGGATACGGGGATCGGCATAAGCAAAGAAGACCTGCCTCATATATTCGAGCGTTTCTACAGGGCCGACAAATCGCGGAACAGGCTGACCGGCGGCTCAGGCATCGGCCTGTCGATTGTAAAGTCGCTTGTGGCTGCGCATAACGGGAGGGTAACGGTAAAGAGCGAATTGGGCAAAGGGAGCGAATTTTCGGTGACCTTGCCCAGAAAACATATAACGTGAAATGTGAAATATGAGATGTGAAAGCGAGGTGAAAGTCGGGAGCCTGCCCGACAAAAATGATGAAACCAACAAATACCGTAGATCTTAAAATAACCGGAATGTCTTGCGCAGCATGCTCCGCAAGGATCGAGAAAAAACTGAATAGTCTTGAAGGCGTTGGCAAAGCGTCCGTCAATCTTGCAACCGAAAGGGCAAGAGTGGAATTTGACAGCCGGGCGATAAGGATACCGGATATCGTCAAAGCTGTGAAAGACCTTGGATATGGAGCTGAGAGGACTGAGGCCGGGGAGGCAAGCCGGGACAGGGAAAAGCAACAGCGTGAAAAAGAAATCAGGATATTGAGGTTCACGTTCATAGTCTCCGCGGTGCTGAGTTCCCCGCTTGTACTTGCAATGATATTGGGTCTTCTGAATTTGGAGAGCCCGGTTTCGGATCTGCTGCATAACGGGTATTTTCAGTTGATTATAGCTACTCCGATACAGTTCATCATCGGATTCAGGTTTTACAGGAATGCCTTTCATGCGCTCAAGGCCAAGAGCGCCAATATGGATGTGCTGATTGCCATGGGGACTTCGGCGGCATATTTCTATAGTTTGTACAACGTCTTTTATGAGACTGCCGGGCAGGGAATGCAGGAAATGATGAAGAACCTTTACTTCGAGGCCGCGGCGGTGATCATTACGCTCATTCTCCTTGGCAAATACTTGGAGGCGGTGGCCAAGGGCAAGACCTCGGAGGCAATAAGAAAATTGATGGGACTGCAGGCAAAAACCGCGAGGGTTATCAGGGACGGTACCGAAGCAGACATACCGGTGGACGAAGTCGTGGAAGGCGATATAGTCGTAGTCAGGCCGGGTGAAAAAGTGCCGGTCGACGGGATAATTACCGAGGGTGACTCATCTGTCGACGAATCGATGCTGACCGGCGAAAGCCTGCCCGTCGAAAAGAGGCCGGGGGACCAGATAACGGGCGCGACCATAAACAGATTCGGGACTTTCCGCTTCAAAGCCACAAAGATAGGCAAGGATACCGTATTGTCGCAGATCATAAAGATGGTGGAAGAAGCCCAGGGTTCGAAGGCGCCCATACAAAAAATCGCGGATCAGGTGTCGGGGATATTTGTGCCGGTTGTCATCGGGATTGCGGTCGTGACCTTCCTCGTATGGTTTCTGACAGGTTCAGGGGTAACCAAAGCATTGATAAGCGCCGTCTCTGTGCTCGTAATAGCCTGCCCGTGCGCGCTCGGGCTTGCAACGCCTACCGCGATCATGGTCGGCGCCGGAAAGGGAGCTGAAAACGGCATCCTGATCAAAGGTGGCGAGCATCTTGAGACAGCTTACAAACTCAATGTCGTGGTATTGGATAAGACAGGCACAATCACTAAGGGAAAACCCGAGTTGACGGATATCGTTTCGCTCAACGGCATGGACAAGACCCAAATATTGAGGTATGCGGCGATTTCCGAAAAGGCGTCGGAGCACCCTTTGGGCGTCGCCATATATGAAAGTGGAAAGGCGGAACTGGAGCAGTTGCCGGACGCCGAAAAGTTCAAGGCAATCCCTGGTATGGGGGTAAAAACACAAATTGATAATAAGACAATATATTTGGGGACGAGGAAGCTGATAACGGAACACGGTATCAAAGCAGAAGGCGCCGAGGATACCATCGCCCGTCTTGAGGATGAAGGCAAAACCGCGATGCTCATGGCCGTCGATGATAAGCTCGAGGCTGTCATCGCGGTAGCGGATACGTTGAAGCCAAACTCAAAAGAAGCGATAGAAGATTTAAAGAAGATGGGTATCGAAGTTTACATGATAACCGGCGATAACAGGAGGACCGCAAACGCCATCGCCAAACAGGTCGGCATTGAAAATGTCCTTGCGGAGGTGCTGCCCGAGAATAAGGCCGAAGAAGTGGAGAGGTTAAAAGCCAAAAACAAGATCGTCGCGATGGTTGGAGATGGTATAAACGATGCCCCTGCGCTGGCTACCGCCGATATCGGCATGGCGATAGGCACGGGGACCGATGTGGCGATCGAGGCCTCCGACATCACCCTCATGAGGGGGGATCTGAGGACTATACCCGCGGCTATAAGGCTTTCGCGAAAAACCATGAGGAAGATCAGGCAAAACCTTTTCTGGGCTTTCATATACAATATTATCGGCATTCCGTTCGCGGCGCTGGGTTTGCTCAACCCTATGATAGCGGGAGGCGCAATGGCTTTCAGTTCAGTGTCGGTTGTCACCAATTCCTTGAGCCTGAAGCGGTTCAGGCCGTAAAGGTAGAAGCTCCAAAGCCATTAAGAAGCTCCAGTATCAAAATGATATTCCTCGCGATATGGAAAGGGTCTTTAACAGGCAGGGCAACCACTTTTGATACCGGTTCGCCGCGCCTGTCCCTTATCTGTATCCATTCCCCGATGCTTCTGTCCGGATTGGGGAATGTCCTGAAGGTATAATCATGCAACTTCCAATACAGATCCAGATATGCTTGGTCTTGCGTATGACGGTAGCAGAGCAGGGTAGTATAAAGGGCCTCGGAGTGCGGCCACCACAACTTCGAGTCCCAATCCTGCGTCACTTTCTGCAGCATCGGCGAATCTTCGATTCCTGCCGTACTGCCCCTTGGCCTGCCTCCGGTCTTATCGGCGAAAAGCAGAAGCCCGCCATATTCATTATCCCAGCCGAGGTTCGCCGTCTTTCTGACCACCTTGCAGGCGGTATCGATTAATTCAGGCTTGTTCATGCTTTTGGCGGAATTGATCACAAACCACATATCCTCTATGCTATGCCCGGGATTTATGTACCGGCCAAGCAACGAGTCCTTTTCTTCATTATTCGTTCCGATCATTTCGAGGAGTGTGTAATCACCTCGTACGAAGTTGCCCATAATCTCGTCAAGACATTTTAATATTCTGTCATCAAGCAGGTCGCCTATACCGGCTGGATCAGCGATGCTTGCGGTGCCTGCGTAGCCTGCGGTACCTGCATTGCCGGCATTGCTGGCGCTATTGCCGATGTTGGTGCCGCCGATGCCGCCCAGTACGTCTTTCAATTCCTGCGACATATACAATATCATCATGGGAATGCCATGGAATTTATATCCTTCCGGGACAGGGTAGGGCTCCATCTTATATATGCCGCTGTCGATCCTGCCGATTATCGACTCATAAAGCCTCACACAAAAATCCAGAACTTGTTTGTCGCCCGTGATTTGGGCATATCTCGCAAGGCCCAATACAACGAAGCAGTCGGCGAAAATGCTGGTGTCATATTCTCCGTTTTTCGCGTAAGTTATCGGACGTCCCTTTCTATCCATGATAAACGTACAATTCCCGTTTTCCAGAAGGCAATTCCTTACGAGGAATTCTGCGCCGCGACCTGCGAGCTCC
>CAZCKQ010000100.1:0-6762 GCA_964499315.1 uncultured Eubacteriales bacterium
ATGCGATCAGGGCCGGCTTTGCCAAAGTAGTGTTCATATTAAGCAAAGGGATCGAGCAATCATTCAGGGACTCTATAGGTCGAAGAGTGGAGAAAATCATTGATACTGAATATGTGTTTCAGAACCTTGATGATATCCCGGTCGGCTTCAAAGCCCCTGACGGAAGGGTAAAGCCATGGGGGACGGCGCATGCCGTGATGAGCTGCCGGGACGTTATAAAATCACCATTTGCCGTGATAAATGCAGACGACTATTACGGTCCTGATTCATATAAACTTCTTTGCAAGTTTTTAGAACATGCGGCAGATGAGGACGGCAAGGCTTATAAGTTTTGCCTCGCGGGGTATCGTCTTGAGAACACGCTGACCGATCATGGGCATGTGGCGCGGGGCGTCTGTGATGTGGACGCTTCGGGTTACCTGAGCTTTATCAAGGAGCATACCAGGATAATGAAGGTCGGCGGCGTTGTGATGTATACCGAAAACGGTTATGATTGGATGAAAATATCCGGGGATAGGATAGTTTCCTTAAACGCGTGGGGATTCACCCCTGCAATATTCGATGAACTGTTATCGCGTTTTTCTGTGTTTCTCGATAAAAATAAAAATGATTTGCAAAAAGCCGAGTATTTTTTACCGGATGTCATAGGCCAGCTTCTTCGGGAGAAGAAGGCTTCGGTAAAAGTCCTTTTATCTGGAGATAAATGGTACGGAGTGACATACAAAGAGGATAAGCCTCTAATCGTACAGGCTTTGGAAGATATGACCTTGCGAGGACTCTATCCTGTGAAATTGTGGGCTAATCCATGAACTGTATCGGCAGGTTCACACTCACATTCTTCTCTGAGCATCTCGATGAATACCTTTGCGTAAGCAGGATCGAAATGTGTACCTATGCCATCCTCAATAAGTGAAATCACCTGATCCCTGGGAAGCGCTTTACGGTACGGCCGGTCTGAGCTCAGGGCGTCCCAAACGTCCACTAAAGCGAATATCCTTGCCGGTATCGGAATTTGTTCACCCTTTAATCCATCAGGATAACCGCTGCCGTCCCATTTTTCGTGATGGTAAAAAGGAATGGCAACCGCCTGTGACAGGTATTCTATATGGCCGAGTATCCTTTTTGAATAATTGGGATGCTCCCGAATGATCTTCCATTCACTTGCTGTCAATTGCCCGGGTTTTTGAAGGATTTTGTCAGGTATGACCATCTTGCCGATATCATGGAGCAGCGCTCCGCGACGGATATGCTCAAGCATATCGCTATCAAGATTCAGCCTCTTAGCCAGCTTCAGCGACATAAGCACAGTCCTTTTACTATGGCCGGCTGTCTCTTTTTCCCGAAGTTCAAGCGCCTGCGCCCATCCTTCAATTGTTGCATCGTAAGCTGCCTGCAATTCCTGATTGGCATTTTTCAGTTTTTCTTGCGTCGCAAGCAGCTGCTTCGTCCTCTCGTGTACCCTCTGTTCCAGGGTTTCGTTTATAGAGCGGGTTTTATTAAGTAATTCCTGGGTTTCCTGCATAAGGAAAGAACGTGAAATAGATAGCGCAATCTGATCGGCTGCTTGCGAACCTCTGTTTATATCCTCTTCGGAAAAACCGCGCGGGTTGTCAAAAGCTATCAGCGCAGCGCCGAATTTGCGATTTCTCGTAGCCAGAGGCAGAGCCATTATCGATATTGCAGGGAATGTGAGCGAGATTTCCGTACTGATATACGCGGAACTGTAGATGTCTTCCGCAATTACCGGGCGGCCGGCTTTCAGCGCAGCCTCTGTCATGGTGTTCCTGGCCGGCTGCGGGCCGGTTTTCGGGTATGGTTTTTCCATTGGACCGGAAGCGGCTTGGGGAAGGATCATCTGCTTTTCTTCGTCCCAGAATGTGATATATACTGCTGAAGCTTCAAATAGTTCGCGTAATCTATCCGCGAATGTTTGCAGCATTTCATTCAGATCTTGGCTTGTTAATGCGCCCCATGTTATCTTGTTGAGGGTTTTCAGATACCGCTCTCTTGAGGCTAATGCCGTTTCTGCCTTAACTTTTTCCGTAATATCCCTGACTACTATCAGCATAAGAGGTTCTCCGGAAATGACTATCCGGCGGGCTATCACTTCCACCGGAAATACCGATCCATCTGCGCGCAGGTTATATGTCTTGAGCGGAACTTCCGGTACATCGGAGGAAGAACCGATTTTGGCATCTTCAGATTGAATCAGCATGGGCGCGCCTTCAGGGACAATATCCTGTACGGTCTTTGTCAGGAATTCCTCACGGTTGTAACCGAACATTTCGCATGCGGATGGATTGACATCCAGTATGCTGCCTGAAAAGCCTTCGACAAAAATCGCGTCGCGAATTCCTGTAAAAATTTGTTCGTATCGTTCTTTCGACTCTTCGAGTTCCTTTGCCGCTTGCTTATCCTGCGTGATATCCGTAAGGATGATCAGCATGCCGATAAGTGTATCCTTGCGTATCAGAGGAGTCAATCGCGCAAGGACATTCGGCCGTTTAAGGACATGATTCAACTCAAGATGAAAATGTTCGCAATCCTGCGCCTTATCCTTCAAATTGTTTAGCAGGAAGGCCTGTATTTCTGGTACGGTATCAAATCCGGTTATCGATTTGACGGCAGGGTTGAAATCAATAATTTCATAATACTGATCGGTAATGATGATTCCATCTTCGATATTCTCAAACACCTTATCATGCGCCATAGGGACTATCTCAATCTGGAATCTTCGGGACGCCCCCAGCACGAGCATAAGTCCGGTGATAGTGAATGCGAACGGCGTCAGGTCGATAAATTTAATCGGATTAAGGCTTAAATGCGTTAAGGCGTTTGCTGCCAGAGGGAATATCGGAATCAATATGTATACTATACTATACCTCCGTATGGCTCTTGTGGTTATGAAATTATATAGTAATAGTATAGTCCCGCTGATTACGAGAGTATAGGAGAAGCAAAAATGTACCCAAAATACAGGGCCGTAATCGTGCCTCAATATAGTTGCCCCGTAAACTTCTATCAGGGTGTTTTGGCTCCAGAAAAGGTGATGCATGCCGTTCGTCCATACGAAAAATAATATTATAGCGGGAATGACTGTGAGCAAATATCGGACGCCCTTATTTTTACGTATATTCCAACGGTTCAGATAAAGCGCGAAATAAAACCAGGCAGGCGCGATCATAACAATCCCGAGATATTTCAGCCGTGCCAGGAACAACATCTGATCCATGCTGCCGCTTGCGAGCTCCGCGGCATATGCAAAGGACCATAGGGTAACAGCGGACATCAGGATGATAAAAGGGGGTACTCTGTGTTGATTCTTTGCCCGTAGCGCGAATACCGTCAATATGCCGTTCAGGATGCCGGTCATAATAAGCAGGGCCCAGAATGGAATTATGATTCGCAACATTTATGGTCAACTCCTTTAATAAAAATAAAAGATGTTGACTTTCTTCTGTATATGCAATATCAGTTTACCAAACAATTTTACATAGCACAATATGGTAAACGAAGAACTTTTTACTTTAATTAACCATAATATGATTATTAGTAAAGTTAAATGCTGATTAGTAAATGGAGAAATCTGATGGATTGGAAACAAAAACTTTCGAGCAGAAAATTATGTGCAATGGTTGCCGGTCTGGTAGTGTCAATCTTTGTCTTGTTTGGCGTGGACAGCGGCCTTACCGAGAGGATCTCGGCTATGGTTCTTGCATTCGGCAGTATAGCTGCCTATATATTCGGAGAGACATGCATAGATTACCAAAAAGCCAAGAATAATCCTGCGGGGACTAATACCAATAGCGACAATAACGAAATCAATGGCCAGTAAGTTTTTTTATTTACAAACTATTGATTATTTATAAATATATCTATAAATATCCGGTTAATTCTGGTATCTTATTATAGTGTATCTGTTTATGGCAACTTGTTTGCAGCGGGATCCTACGAAAGGCGGCAGGGTATTTTATATGGATGATGCGATTTTTATCAGCCATCTCAATAAAACTTACAATACTTTGAAAGCCGTGGATGATCTTGCATTCCACGTTAAAAAGACCGAATGCTACGGGCTGCTGGGACCGAACGGCGCAGGCAAGTCCACTGTCATGAAGATGATATATGGAAAATCCGAATGTGACCGTACTCCGGAGACCGTCATCGACATCTTCGGCTTCAATCCGCTCGGGGATGCGCTTGCCATCAAATCGTTCTCGGGCATCGTGCCTCAGGACGACAATCTTGATTCCGAACTGAACGTATTCAACAACCTGTACATATATTCAAAATTTTACGGTATGAGCAGGCGGGATGCAAAGCAGAGAATCGATGAGCTGCTTATGTTCATGGAACTGAAGGAAAAAGCCAGGTCTTCGATCAGGGAGCTGTCGGGCGGGATGAAGCGGAGGCTCACTATTGCTCGCGCTTTGCTGAATAAACCGAAGCTTCTTATATTGGACGAGCCTACTACCGGCCTCGACCCGCAGGTGAGGCGCCTTATATGGGACAAGCTTCGCGAGCTCAAAGAGATGGGCGTCACGATACTGCTAAGTACGCACTACATGGAAGAGGCCTTCCAGATATGCGACAGGATACTCATCATGGACCACGGCAAAAAGATCATGGAGGGCAGGCCGAGGGAACTGCTGTCGGCAAACCTGGATAAGTTTGTAATGGAAGTATACGGATGCGGCGGAGACAGTGAAAGCGCCCCGAATGGCGGAAAGTGTGCGGGCGTCCTGGAGCAGAGCGGTTACCGGTACGAAAGGCATGAAGATGCATTGTATGTGTTCGGAGATAATATAGAAGGGCTTACCGAACTCGGTGAGAACCTCGGGAAGATTCTTGGGGTGAATGACTTTTACATAAGGCATTCCAATCTGGAGGATTTATTCCTTAAAGTAACGGGGAGGAGCCTGAATGAGCAGCAATAACGGAAATAACGGCAACAACGAGCTTCCTGCTGCCGCTCATAGGATTTTCAGCGTGTGGTACAGGCATTACAGGGTTTATACGTCAAATTTCCTGAGTAATGCGTTCCCGCCTTTTTTCGAGCCGCTGATCTTCCTGATCGGCATAGGCATAGGGATCGGCATGTACATCCAGAAGATGGGGTCGATGAACTACATTGCATTCCTGGCAAGCGGGCTCATTGTGACGAGCGCAATGTACACGGCGTCGTTCGAGTGCACCTTCGGTACGTTCATAAGGCTGGAATTCGACAAGGTGTATGACGGGATGCTCGGGGCGCCGCTTTCTCCCAACAACCTGATTATCGGTGAAATACTCTTTGCCGGCTCCAAGGGCTTTTTCTTTTCGGCAGCCGTGCTCGTAGTCATACTGGCAACCGGTATAATCAGCGCCCCGCTGAGCATACTGGCTACGCTGATCGGTTTCATCACCGGCCTGATGTTCGGCTCGATCGCGATGTTCATCACTTCGTTCGTAAAGAATATCAACCATTTCAATTTCTTTTTCACCGGCCTGCTATCGCCCATGTTCTTTTTCTCGGGAGTGGTCTTTCCTTTGGAAAACCTGCCGAAGGCGCTGCAATATGCGGCGGAGGCCTTGCCGCTGACGCATGTGGTCCGGATGGCGCGCGCATTCTGCGTTGAAAACGGATTGCATATAGGGCTGCTTCTTGATTTGCTATATTGCGCAGTATTTATTACCGTGATGGGATGGTTCGGAATAAAAGGCCTGAAGAGGCGTATGATAGTTTGATAATAATGCATAAGGAGGGAGCAGGTTATTTATGAAACTGGGTATTATTATTTATTCAAAAACAGGGACGACTCTTGAGTTCGGTAAAGTGATTGCCGCGAAGCTCAAGGAGGATGGGCATGACGTCGACATCGTCGAATTAAAGACCGATGTGCCGGTCGAGTTGAAATCGGCAAGGGCAGCATCCAACTTCAATATCACCAATCTTCCCGATTGCGGCATGTATGACGCGCTGCTGGTAGGAGGTCCTGTATGGGCATTTACCGCCGCGCCGGTGACCGTCTCATGCCTTAAACAGCTGCAAGGCATTTCGGGCAAGAAGCTGCTTCCGTTTGTCACGATGGGATTCCCCTTTGCGTTCATGGGCGGCTCGCGTGCGATCTCGGCCATGAGCGGCATTGCCGCACAGTCCGGCGCACAGGTATTGCCGGGTAAGATTGCGCCGAAGTTGTTCCGTCATCAGGATATGCTCATGAAAAAGGCGGCGTCAGAAATCCCGGAGTATTTTAAATAATTCTAAATAATATCGAGATACGCCACCGTATACCGGTCTGATAGCAGGATTTGCTGGTTGACACATTGTGAGCCGAACTGTACCATAAATCTCAGAAATAAAAACTTTTAATTATTTGGGGTCAAATTGTATAAACGTATTCTCATTTGTGTTTGCATAATAGGCATATTGCTTACTGCCTCGCCATTTCAGCCTTCTGTGACCATGGCGCAGACCAATCCATGGGATCCTTATGCACCATATATCCCGGATAATACGCCTGTTGCCAAAAGGCATCTCAGAGGGGCATGGATATCCACTGTCGTTAATCTCGACTGGCCATCGGCCGATACAAAAAAGATCGCTGATGAGGCGCAGCGTGTGCAAAAAAGCAAGGAAGAGCTTGTCGTCATGCTGGACAGGGCGGTCGAACTGAATCTCAACGCCGTGTTTTTTCAGGTCAGCCCCGAAGGCGACGCCTTATACAGGTCGGCCATCGTCCCGTGGTCGCGGTACCTGACCGGTACCTATGGCAAGGACCC
>CAZCKQ010000101.1:0-6692 GCA_964499315.1 uncultured Eubacteriales bacterium
TTGCTAAATGCTTGTTTCCCTCTTGCTTGCATTATGCAGTTTTCAATGTGCATCCACTCTCAAAACACGCATTAACTATACTACAATAGGATACCCATTTTGTCAATCAAAGTATTAAAAACTTTTCTAAAGCGCGCCAGAACTATATTTGAGAGCTATCTAAAGTGCTTTTTTAAAAACTCCAGCGAAAGTTTTGCATCATCGATAAAGTTATTTGAATATGCCTCAATACTTATACGCTTATCATAATTTATGTTGTTAAGGCTTTCGATAAAAGGTGCGTAATCATCTTCTTCAATATTCTTTGGAAATGTCCTGCCATCAACCTTCGCCAAATGGACATGCCGTATATGAGCGGATGCCTCTTCCAGTATCTTGGGAGGGTCATGTTCAATAACCATATGATAGTAATCAGCCAGCATTTGGATATGGTTTCTGTTGACCTTCTTGACAAGCATCAAAGCTTCGCCGATATTATTGATAATGTTGCACTCGGCCTTCCTCAGTGGTTCTATTACAATGGTTATTCCATATTTTCCGGCCAAAGCGTCTATTTGTTTAAGCAAATCCTCGATCTGCCCCCATGCCTCGATCATCGGAAAGCCTTCATCCACGTTTTTTGCCTTCCCGCTTCCGAACACGATTATCTCAGAGCCTAACAGTCCGGCCCTCTCGATTGCTTTTCCGGTATAATCCAGAATCGATCCCATGTTTGCCGTAGGTCCGGTAAGTTTTAATTCAGGAGGGAAGAAATTATTGCATGCCTCGCACTTGATACCTGATTCAATCAGCTTGCTTCGCAATGCGCGAAAGTCAACTTCGGGCAGACGCATAATGTGAGCCAACGACAGCTCGATATAGTCGTACCCGATTTTTTTTAATGAACCTGCGATCTCTGCGCCTGTCCCGTCAGGTTCCACAGCGACCATGCTTCCGCAGCAGCCGAACTTCACTTCACCGAGCACCTCCGCTAAACCCGTCTAACCCGTCTCAGTCGCCGTTTATCAGGGTCCTGAGGTAGGCCGCGGTCTTCCTTGCGCACTCGTCCACGTTGTCTGTGGGTACCAAGCCTTCAGATAGATAACCGTCATACCCGATTAGTTTTAGCAGCCTGACCAGCGCTTTAAAATCAAAAACCCCATGCCCAAGACCTGCGGGCCACCTGTCACTATCCGAAAAGTGAAAATGCCTGACATGATCCCTTGCCTTGACTATGCTATCCATGATATCCCTGTCTTCGATATACATATGGTACAGATCCAGCAAAAGTCCGAGATTTGGCCTTTGTACCCTTTCAATGATCTCCAGGCCTTCATCTGTCGTGTGTATGAAATTGGTTTCGAACCTGTTGGTAGGCTCGAAATTCAGATTGACTCCAAACTGTTTGGCAAAATCACAGGCGTCCTTCATTATCTCTACGAACATATCCCTCGTATATGCGATCGGCATGTCTTCAATCGCTCTTCCCCTGAAAAGGCCAATATTCATGCCGCACTTGAACCTGCCCGCTATCTTTACGATTGATTGAAACTTTTTAAAAGCCAGAGCCCTTATCTTTTCGTCGGGATGGACAAGGGTACAGCCGAACTGAAAAACCATCCTCCCTGTATTGATTGCCGCAAGTTGGATTCTATTTTGAGTCAGCGCAGTATCGAGCTTGTCCGCATCAAAAGTATCCGGATCGTCTATCAGCAGCTCTACTCCGTCGAAACCGAGCGAAGCCGCCCTGGCAACATTCTTCGCGACATCGTCCGTAAAAAGATGGACATACTTGACTTCAGGCATCCCCGGTGTTGCGATAAACAATGATGTTTTTATCATATTCTTTTTCTTCCCTCCCCAATTATTCGTCTAATCGCTGAACTGGATAACCACTTTGGTAATAACGCTCAAGTTGTTGTAGGTATATTCAAAAGCCTCTTTTATTTCACTGAAATCGAATACTCTGGTAATCAATTTATCCTGCTGCAGTTTTCCGGATGAGAACATCTTGATGACATACGGAAACATGTTTGTACTGTTTCTTGAACCCAATATTGTCATTTCTTTTTTTGTAAAATTGATTCCGGTAAAGGCCACTTTTTCGGTAGTAAGGCCGACAATTACTATCCTGCCGCCCGCCGCAACAAGATCCTGTGTGCTTTCCATGACCTTTGACACTCCTGTTGCTTCTATTACCACACTTGCACCCTCATTTCCGGTCAACTCCATTATACGTGAAAGAAGGTCCTCTTGTTTTGAATTGATTACCACATCGGCGCCGAAACTCTTTGCTTTATCCAGCCTGAATTGATGGATATCAGCTACGATGACCCTTGCATTCGCATTTTTCGCATAATCCAATATTGTAAGGCCGATAGCGCCCGCACCAAGGATCAGGACGGTATCTTCCTTCGTAATTGCCGCCCTTTCCATGCAATGCGCGCCTATCGTATATGGCTCGCAGAGGCTAGCCGTAACAAAATCCATATCATCCGGTATCTTATTCAGCCTGTCCGCCGGCACGGAGAGGTATTCGGCAAAACCTCCGTCGGTATGCGCGCCAATGACCTTCAGGTTGGCACAGCAATTATACTTGCCGACCCTGCACGCATAACAATGCCCGCATGGAAGCAAGGGCTCGATTGCCACCCTGTCCCCTCTTTTGAAGCCGGTCACGCCCTCACCTGTTTCATCGACGATACCTGCCATCTCATGGCCATAAATCCTCGGATAGTTTTGATATGGGTGTGTACCGTCGTAGAAATGCAGATCAGAACCGCATATGCCCACCGCCTTGATTTTTACAACAGCTTGGCCTCTGCCTGCTGCGGGTTTGGCGGTATCCTCCGTCCTGATATCGAAGGGGCCGTAAAAAAGTGCAGCCTTCATGCGACAATCACCTCTTAATACACTTTTTGCCTGAATGGTATTTTTATCCGGTTATATTCAACCCGAAGACTTCAATTGCAGTACCGGACAATATCTGTTCCAAATCATTTTCATCCGTAATCATCGACCTGTATTTCGCCAACTCGACTGGGATATTTACCGGCAAATCCGACGAGAACATGAGCTTTTTCGGACCTACGGCTTTTAGCATGGCGCCGATGGTCAAAACGCTCGACCAACTCGGCTCAATATATACCTTGGAGAACTCTTCAGCAAGCAAAATGGCCTGTGTCGCCATCAACTCACCGCCGCCATGCGCGATTACCATCCTTACATCCGGAAAAGCCCTGGCCGCAGGCAATAGGTTGATAGGATCAGAGAAAGGTATGCCCGAGCCGGTATGCACCATCACAGGTATATTCAGCTTTTGGGCGACCTCAAACACATGCATGCCGTTTTTTTTCGAAGGGTTTACGCCATGGCCGGCAGGAGTCATTTTGATCCCCACGAATCCCAATTCTTTAACGCATCTTTCGGCTTCCGCGTCAAAATCCTCCGGCCTGAAGTGCGGGTTCATGCTAATCATACCCCAAAACCTGCCGGGGTATTTTTGACACAGTCTGTAAATCCGGTTATGGATCTGCCTTGTATCCTCTATATAAGGCCTTTGGATCAACGGCTGCACGACAGCCCCATAAATACCGTGCGTGTCACATGCCGTAACAAGCTCATCCTCGTTAATACCCATATCAAATACTTCGTCATAACCCAGGTGGGCGTGTGAATCTATGATCATTCTACAGATCCCCCTTACTGCGGTATAAGATATATTCTACCCCTTTATACCCGTTGTGGCTATCCCCTCGACAAAGTACTTTTGAGCGAAAAAGAATACCAGAATGGGTGGCAGCATGGACAATACCGACATGGCCATAATCTGGTTCCAGCTTGTGGCCGATTGGGTGTCCAACGACATCCTAAGACCCAGAGAAAGCGTAAACTTCTTTACACTGTTTATATATATCAGCTGGTTAAAGAAATCATTCCACGTCCATATGAAATGGAAGATGCATACACAGAAAATCGCGACTCTGCACAAGGGCATTATTATTTTCAGAAATATGGTAAAGGAATTACACCCGTCAATTACGGCCGATTCATCGAGGTCTTTGGGTATTCCTCTTAAAAACTGTACCATCATGAAGACGAAAAAAGGATTGGCTGCAAAAAGCGCCGGTATGATAAAAGGCAAGTAGCTGTCCAGCCAATCAAAGCTGCTAAAAAGCATATATTTTGGTATTATGATGACTGCCTCAGGGAGCATTAATGTCGATAATAAAACCGCAAACAGCGTTTTCTTAAACGGAAATTTAAATCTGGCGAAACCATAAGCCACTATCGAGCTGGAGACTGCTATGAAAATAACCGAAGGAATGACAAGAGCAAATGTATTTAAGAAGAACCTGCTGTATGTCATGTTTGCAATGCCATTCCATCCGTCAACGTATGATCTCCACAAAAACTTTTCAGGCAGCAGCTTTATCGATGACAAGATCTCCATGTTGTCCTTGAATGATGAAAACAAAAGCCATATCAGAGGGTAACACATCACAACCGCAATCACTACCAGAAAAAAATAAGTCAGTATCTTTCTAGTTGATTTTCTTGGTTTTCTCACTAAAAGTCACCCCCGTCTTCATAATGGATCCAGTAGGGCGACGACTTGAAAACCAGCATGGTCATTACGATAATTATTGCAAACAGCACCCATGAAAGGGCGCAGGCATACCCCATTTTATAGTATTGGAAACCATTCTCATAGAGCATCATTCCATACAGGTATGTCGCTTTTATAGGGCCTCCTCTCGTTATTACGAAAGCCGCCGTGAATTCCTGCATGGCTCCTATCATCTGCATTATCAGGTTGAAGAATACGATGGGGCTGAGAAGCGGCAGGGTTATATTCAGAAACGTCCTGAATTTTGACGCTCCGTCAACTCTGGATGCTTCATACATCTCTTGCGGTATTTGTTTCAAACCGGCAAGGAACAGTACCATCGAAGAACCGAATTGCCATACGGTTAAAAGGCTGATGGTATACAACGCTATTTTGGGATTGCCTAGCCAATCGACTGCCGGTATGTTTAGTATGGAAAGCAAATTATTCAGCAGACCGTCCCTGACAAAAATAAATCTCCATAGTATAGCAATGGCCACACTGCCGCCTAGTATAGAAGGTAAATAGTATACCGTCCTGAAAAAATTGACACCCTTGATTTTAATATTAAGCACCATTGCTATAAACAACGAAAATGCTATTTTGCAGGGCACGGCTATAATCACATATATCAATGTTACTTTTAAGGAGTGAAAAAAAAGATCATCCTTTGTAAACATGGTTATATAATTCTTTAACCCTATGAAAACGGGCTTCTGAATCATATTGTAATCTGTAAAAGAAGTAAAAAACGATGATAAAAAGGGATATAGCTTGAAAACCAGAAACCCGATTATCCAAGGGCTTATATATAATAAGCCTACGTAGTATTTCCTATGCTTGTTTTGCCTTCTAACTGTTGTTTTTGTCGTTATAACTTCCGCTGTATTCTGCATATTATTTTTTTAAGCAAGATGCAGCCCTGATAAAGCCGCATCTTGCTTGTAACCTCTTAGAATTAAGATGATCACTTCTTTTGACTCTTCAATTCAGCTAACTTTGCTTCCAGTTTTGAGAAGTACAAATCCGTAGCCTGTTCCGGAGTTATCTTCTTGAACCCTACCTGCTGTATAAGATCGTAGAAAATCGTAGTGTTCAACTCTTGGTTAGTATCCATAACGCTATCGGCGTCACAGTTCCTTTTAATCAATTCGTCTGTTGCTTTTGCAACTTCAGGATCAATTGTCCCGGAATCAGTCAAAGCTTCTCTTGCCGTTGATGATGCAGGAACGCCTCTTACGGTCCCAAGCAGCACTGCCGCTTCCTTGCTATTTATGAACCAATTCAGAAATTTCATTGCTTCTTCTTTGTGTTTTGTTTTCTTATTAACAGGAAGCATATTACATGGTACCAGAGCGTTCCCCGATATCTTGGCGCCTTTGAATGTCGGGATCATGGCAATTGCTGTCTTGCTTGATGTAGCGCCCGCGAACACGCCGAAATTGGCTGTATTCGTAGGACAGCACCCGGTTTGACCCTTGATCCAACCCGGGTATTCATTTGGTCTGCCCATATAAAGCGCCGTTTCCTCAAAAGGCACCATTACATTCTCATCCACACATCTCCTGACGAATTTGTACATCTCCAGAATATCTTCTCTTTTCGCGGCAATGGTATAATCATCATTTATAACATGGCCGCCTGTCCTCTGTCTTAAAAATGAACGTAAATGCTCTTGAAGTCCGCTGACATCATATAGATAGAACCTTGCGTTTTTATCCTTTGAGTATAGCAGTTTGCCGGTTTCCACAAATTCATCCCAATCCCAGTTCTGGTTAATGGTAATCCCGTGTTTGTCCAAAAGATCCTTGTTGTACACAAGTATATTTCCGGTAAAGCCAAACGGGAGGCCTATCAATTTGCCATTAACCGTCATATAGTCATTAAGAAATTTTGGGTCAAAGGTATCGATATCAATGATATCGCTGTCTTTCAGCTCTTCAAATACTTCATCGGCATGTATGTCATATCTTATGTTCTGATTGATCTGTGGCAAATCCGGTGCGGTACCGCCGGCCACCTGCGTAAAGAGCTTATCGTTGTACCCGTCAAAACCGCCATACTCCGCCTCGATTTTTACATGCGGGTATAGATCCATATACTT
>CAZCKQ010000102.1:0-6553 GCA_964499315.1 uncultured Eubacteriales bacterium
GGCGTTTTGGCAGGGCTGCCTAACAACTCCCTCTGCCTGAAGGAGTTGACCTTGCCTTCATCACCGTCGATCTCATAAGCATAATCTCCCCGCTGAGCGCCTATGCTCCTTATCTCTTTTATAGCGCCGGCGATATCGGCGCAGACCGAATATCCCTGACTGACCTTGAAACCGAGTTTTCTCATGTACTCAAGCGACTCGGAATGAGTTGATATTTCACGCCCTTCAATCCGCTGGATATTGAATACCACGATGTCGAGCTTGCGCCGCGCCGTAATCCGGGGATCGAGCTGCCGCAGAGACCCTGCGGCGGCATTCCTCGGATTGGCGAAAACAGGCCGTCCGAGTTCCTCCTGCTCCTCGTTGACTTTTTCAAAATCCTTCTTCGACATGAAAACTTCTCCCCTGACCTCAATCAAAGGTATTCTTTCCTTCAAGACCAGCGGAATGGCCTTTATTGTCCTCAGGTTCTGTGTCACATCTTCGCCGGTAAAACCGTCGCCTCGCGTTGAACCTCTTACAAAAAGACCATTTTCATATTCGAGCGAAACCGACAGACCGTCAACCTTCTGTTCCACAACATACTCGACATCCTCGCCGATAGCATTTCTTACCCGCTTATCAAACGCCTCGAGTTCCTCTTCCGAAAAGACGTCATTAAGGCTCTGCATCTGGACGGCATGAACCACCTTCCCGAATTGATCCAGCGGGATACCGCCGACCCTTTGAGTAGGCGAATCAGGAGTGACAAGATCCGGCCTTTGGCTTTCGAGTCCCTCGAGCTCCCTGTATAACGCATCATACTCGTAATCGGTTATCTCGGGGTTATCTTCCACATAGTATTTATAATTATGAAGATTGATCAGATCCCTTAGTTGCTTGATTCTTTCCTTGATATCAGGATTGCCGCTGTCGGGCTTCACCCCGTTCCCATTCACACCTTTGCTCCTTTACTCCTTTGCTTCTTTTACTTCATTGCTGAGATAGCGCGCAATATTGCTCTCTTGAGTGCCTCTGCGACCTTCTGGGTATATCCGGGTGATTCAAGTATACGCCGGTCCTTTTCGCTCGAAATATACCCCATCTCGGCAATCACGCCGGGCATATCCGTCAGGCTCAGGACGACCATGTCCGGGGTATAAATCAAGCCATTGTTATTAGTCCCGAGCGCGTTGACGACCTCCTGCTGGACCAGCGCAGCCAGCTTCTTCCCATCCATGCTGCCTTCCGGGGAACCCGATGTCCTGTAAAGCGTTTCCGTGCCATCCCATCGCGGGCCGTCATCAGTTGCATTATGATGTATGCATAACATAAGATCCGCGCCTGATCGGTTGATGATGGCCGCCCTTTCCTCAAGTGAAGGACGGACATCGGTGGTGCGGGTATATACGACTTTTATCCCGAGATCCTCGAGTAGATTGCCGAGGGCAAGCGACACCGCAAGGTTAAGGTCTTTTTCGAGTGTTTTTTCATGGTATGTCCCCCCGTCGATGCCTCCATGCCCCGGATCGATAGCGACCGTAATACTCTTGAGGGTTGAAGCTGAAATACCCAGTGATGCAGGATCCATAGCCGCAGTCGTACCCGGAGTTGAGCCGGTGTCCGGTGGTTCGCCGGCGTCCGGTGGGTTGCCGGTGTCCGGTGGGTTGCCGGTGTCCGGTGGGTTAATTGTGTCCGGTGGTTCGCCGGTGATCAGTGGTTCGCCAGTCTCCGGAGTATTATCCGGAACCGGCGTTACGTCGTTGCTTTTTGCACTCCCTGATCCGATAAACGAATAATCTCCCGATTTTGAAGAACCGAAGAATTTAACGGACGAAATCGTAGACGATACCAGCAGTATAACTGTCATAACAATCGTAACAGCAGGTTTAATTAATTTATGCCAGTTAATTTTCATAGTTTAATTCTATTATTCCCTTATATTCCAGTCAAGCCGGAGGAAATCATATGCAAAACGGATAATATCCAGATGCACCCCCGTTAAGTCGTGTTTTGCTATGATGATAAAGACGGCAAAAGAAGCCGCCGCAAAGGGTATGGTCATTACGCAGAACATCGTGGGAGGCTTCATGTATTTACGAAGCCTTATGGGGATAATTGACCTCCTTTACAAATTTTATGACGAACCCGAATTGATACACGACTGCATGAAGACTTGGTTTGAACTGGCCGATGCAATAACGGCAAAGACGCAGCAATACGTTACCTTCGATGAACTCTTCATCGGTGAGGATATTTGCTATTAACCATGGCCCGCTTATATCACCGGATATGATGAAAGAATTCTTGTTCCCGTATTATCAGCAATTGATTTCAAATATTAAATCATGAAGAAAAGGGGCGGCTACATCCCCCAATGCGACCATGGCGTGCCGGCGGAAGTCAGTTTCGGAGACTACGCGCATTTCAGGAAAAGACTGCAGGAGTATGCATAAATAACTGCTTGCCGGCTTGCGGCATGCTTACTGGATATATCTGTTGACGTCATCCATGGTGACTCCCTTATGCAGCGCTATATTCAAAGCGTTGGCAATAACCTTCGCTATCCGGTCGACAACTTCGTCGATCTCCTTCGGGGTGACCACCAGATTGCCTACATATGGGTCGAGGAGTTCCTGTATCATCTGATACTTCTCGTTTCTGTCGATTCCGCTCAGCATCTTGTAGAATTCGCTGCCTTGCCCTGCCTGCTTTATCATACTGTCGAGGACGAGGTCTATCGTATCGTTGGCCATCGTAGCGGCATCGACGACTGTCGGAACCCCTATCGCAACGACAGGCACACCGAGGCTTTCGGCTGTAAGCTCCATCCTTTTGTTTCCGACGCCCGATCCCGGAGATATACCTGTGTCGGCTATCTGTATCGTCGCGTTGACACGGTCGAGCTTACGGGAGGCAAGGGCGTCTATCGCAATAACGACATGGGGCTTTATCCTGTCAACAATACCCTTCACTATCTCACCGGTTTCAATCCCGGTTATGCCGAGGACCCCGGGAGAAACAGCGCAAACCGGCCTGACGCCTTCCTGCACCTGATCGGGGACATATTCATGGATATGTCTTGTGACCATCACTTTAGACACGACTTTGGGTCCGAGCGCATCCGGAGTGACATTCCAATTACCGAGACCTACGATGAGAATTGTCGAATCATCGTTAAGCCTGAGGATGGAAGCAAGCTGGGCTGCCAGGGATTTGCAGGTGTTTTCGAATAGTTCCTGGTCGTTGTTTCTTATTCCCGGCACTTCTACGGTTATATACGTGCCCATAGGCTTACCTAAGGATTTCGCGCCTTCCGGCGTAGTTATGCGGATCCTTGTAACCTTTATGCCTGTGCTCCCTGAAGTCTGAACCTCTACGCCAGGCTGCGAAACATGCGTCTCGCCGGCCGGAATGCCTTGCGGCTGTGACTCGGGCAGTTTCTGGGAAACCGGCGCAACAGTTTGCTCAGGTTGACTGCTGTAGAACTCGTTTGCCTCGATTGCCAGGTCGGTTATGATTCTCCTTATTGCCTCCGGATTGTGTTTGTCGCCCATATCTTCGGATATCCCTCCGTTTTTTTATTCCATTCCCGGTTATTCTTACACGAATTCCTGTATTTTATGAGATAAATTTCATCCCAATTAATTGCAAAAAGCATTTCTCCGTGTTAAAATAGACGCTGTGCCAAAAACACTACACGGAGGTGTACGATTTGCCAAATATTAAATCGGCTATAAAAAGGGTCGCCATATCAAAAAAGAAGGCTGCAGCCAATGCCATGCAGAAATCCGCTCTTAGGACTGCAATCAAAAAAGCAAAAGAAGCTATCGCAAGGAATGACGAAAAGGCTCCGGAAATCTTCAAAAATACCGTCAAGACCATTGATAAGGCTTCCGCGCACGGATTGATCCATAAGAATACCGCAGCGAGGAAAAAATCCAGACTCGCCAAATTAACGAATAAAAAAGATTAATCTCCCTGAACAAGCTTCTGTGTTTCGCGCGCTATCTCAAGTTCTTCATTCGTCGGGACGACCAGCGTCCTGACTGATGCGTCGGGCGCGCTTATATCCATCTCTTTTTCCCTTAGACCTTTATTCTTGTTCCAGTCAATTTTTATACCGAGATATTCAAGATCGCGCAGTGAGCCTTCTCTGACAACATCGTTATTCTCGCCGATACCCCCGGTAAATACGACGGCGTCTGTCCCGTTCATTACGGCGGTGTATTCGCCTATATACCTTTTGACCCTATAACAGAAAATATCCAAGGCCAATTTTGCGCGCCCGCTGCCGTTATCCGCTGCCTCCTGCAGATCGCGGAAGTCGCTGCTGATGCCCGATATTCCGAGGACGCCGGACTTTTTATTCAGCATATTGTCAATTTCTTTTATTGACATATCTGCTTTATCCATAAGGAATTTGACTATCGCAGGGTCTATCGTCCCGCTCCTCGTACCCATCGGCAGACCGGCCAGAGGTGTGAATCCCATGCTTGTATCGACGGATTTGCCATTCTTAACGGCGCATATACTCGAACCGTTCCCCAGATGGCATGTGATCAGCCTCAGTCCATCCAGCGGCTTGCCAAGAATCTGAGAAGCCCTTCTCGCGACATATTTGTGGGATGTGCCATGAAAACCGTATTTCCTGATGCCGTACCGCTCATATATTTCGTATGGTAATGCGTAAAGATACGCATATTTGGGCATGGACTGATGGAATGCCGTATCGAATACACCGACCATGGGTTTTTCCGGCATGAGGTGCATTGATGCCTCAATTCCTGTGATATTAGCAGGATTGTGAAGAGGAGCAAGCTCGATGCAATCTTTAAGGGCTTTCATTACTTCCCGGTTTATTATCACCGATCCGGTAAACTTCTCGCCGCCGTGCACAATCCTGTGCCCTACAGCGCCTATCTCATCCATACCGGCAATGACTCCGGCTTCATCGCCGACAAGCATATTCGCCATCTCGTTCATTGCCATGGTATGGTTTATCATGTTCTTCTCTATTATCAACTGCTTGCAGCCCATCTTCGTATGCTTGATAATGGAATTGTCAATCCCTATCCTGTCGCATACGCCCTTTGCCAGCACAGACTCCTTCTCCATATCTATCAGCTGATATTTGAGCGAAGAACTGCCCGTATTTATTACAAGAATTTTCATATAGCCTCTGCTCCTTTGTTCTGAGCCTGTACGCATGTAATGGCCGCTACGCCGACGATGTCTTCGGCGCTGCAACCTCTTGACAGATCATTTACAGGCTTTGCTATACCCTGTGTTATAGGACCGTACGCCTCCGCTTTGGCAAGCCTCTGTGTCAGCTTATAAGCGATATTGCCGCTGTTCAGATCCGGGAAGATCAGCACGTTGGCCTGACCGGCAACCGCACTCCCCGGGGCTTTTTTTGCCCCGACCGAAGGCACCAGCGCCGCATCGGCCTGCAGTTCGCCATCGATCAAGATGCCCGGAGCCTTTTGCTTCGCCAGTTTGGTCGCGTTTAAAACCTTTCTGGTCATTACGCTGTCCGCGCTTCCGTAAGTGGAATATGACAGCATCGCAACCCTCGGCTGCGCTCCTACAAGCGTTCTGAACGAATTCGCGGAAGCTATCGCTATATCGGCAAGCTGTTCTTCACTAGGGTTTTCCACCACGCCCGAATCAGCATAAACAAATACTCCGTTGTGCCCGTAGCTGCAATCAGGAACCACCATAATAAAGAATCCGGAGACTATATTAATGCCCGGAGATGTTTTTAAAATCTGGAAAGCCGGCCTCAGCGTATCTGACGTAGAGTGGATCGCACCTGCTACCATTCCGTCGGCCTCGCCTTTCTTTACCATCATCACGCCGAAATACAGCGGGTCCTTCATGGCTTCAGCCGCCTTTTGCAGCGTTATGCCTTTAGCCCTGCGCATTTCAAACAATGTGTCGGTATACTCGTCAAGCAGTTCAGATTTTGACGGGTCCTCTATCCTCGCCCCGGATATATCATACCCACGCGACAGTCTGCTTATTTCATCCTTGTTGCCGATAAGAACTACATCGGCCATACCTGTCTTCAGAATGACAGACGCTGCTTTAATGGTACGCTCATCGCTTGCTTCAGGCAATACAATTGTCTTTTTATCCGATTTTGCCCTGTCGATCATGTTCTCAAGAAAACCCATATAGACACCATCCCAAAAATTAAGTCAAAATTTGAATAACTACTGATAACAGCAATTATTACCAGGTACTAAGAGCTGCTTATATCAAGCATTGCGGCACCATACACATTATATATAAACTGTTTATTGTATACAACATTAAGAGCAAAATAGTTGTATTTGAATTTATACATAAGCCCGGTTTATGAAATATTATCAAGGATATCTTTGAGCAGCTTGCTTACGACTTGCGGATCAGCCTTTCCTTTGGTCTCCTTCATGATCTGGCCGATAAAAAATGAAAATGCCTTTGACTTGCCGCCTTTATAATCCGCCACCGTCCGGGGATTTTCATCAACTATCCTCTTTAACATGGGAATAAGCTCCGATTCATAATTCAGTACCTGCATGTCATG
>CAZCKQ010000103.1:0-6513 GCA_964499315.1 uncultured Eubacteriales bacterium
CACCCAAACCATGTGCTCACCTCCTTCTCCTTCCCTATTCTTATGCATTGAATGCGTAAAACAAAAAAGCCATGATTGGCAAGGATTACCATCACGGCTCATAATCAAATTCATAATTGAAAATGTAAGCGACGGTATACCGAAGAATATCCTCAACCAATCATATTCTGCAAAACGCGAAACATATGCAGTATAGCTTTTTTCGCATCGATTGATTGGTTAAAGGATCATTTTTTCGTACACTCCAAAATCTAATTTATTTTTTAATATTATCAATATGATAAACGTCATGTCAAGTAAAAATAAGTGAGCAATGCAGGATAAGAATCCTCAAGTATATATGATAAGATTTAATCACCGTACGGGGAAAAAAGTAATCTGAGGTGACTTATGGAGCATATTGCCGCTATACAAAAGGTTTTGGAGAAGATAGACAAGGATATTACAGAGCAGATCACCATTAAAGGTCTGGCTGATTCAATTAATTTCTCCGCCTTTCATTTTTGTCGTCTTTTTCTGAAAATGACAGGGATGTCTGTCATGCAGTATGTAACCCACCGCAAATTGCAATTGGCTATGAAAGATATCTGCTGTGGTAAAAAGGTCATCGATGTCGCAATGGAATACGGGTTTGAGACACATGCCGGTTTTACAAAGGCCTTTAAAAGGTGTTACGGATATCCGCCTTCGCTATTTCGTATTCATACCGGAGGTAATCCTCCGGACGCTATCAGAATGTCAAAATTAATAAATGAAAATAAAATTTTAGGAGGTAGAAAAATGCAGCCGCAAATTATTCAGAAAAAAGATATGGTCGTCGTTGGATATAAGAGCCGCCATTCTATGCCAAACATCCTGCATACGAAGGATATTCCCATATTCTGGGATACGATAAACCTTGATTACTCAACACATCTATCGAAACTGCATCATACTTTTTGTAATTCTGGGCATTGTGAATACAGCATATGCTTCGATGCCGACCTCAATACAGGAGAATTCACATATATGCTTGGAGTTGGCGTCGACAATGCCGGTGACCTGGACAGAATCGAGTCTGATATGTACAGGATAGATATTCCAGGCGGGTTATATGCGGTTTTTACAACGCCGCTTGTCGAGAACGAACAATATAAAAATTCTATCCGTGAAACATGGCAGACGATCCTGAACGATTGGCTCCCTGTTTCCGAATATGAATTCGATGAAGGACGATATGATTTCGAGTATTATGACAAGCGTGACCACTCGTGGGAAAATGGCGGCAAGGTACAAATGGATATCTGTATCCCTGTCCGTAAACGTAAAAAATAAGTAACAAGAAGAGCCGCTTTGAATATGAAATAGCAGGCACACTTTTGAAAAACAAAACGCATGATTTGCAGTAGTATATGCAGGTCATGCGTTCCATTATCTTAATATTGTAATGTAGCGGTTATTTGGGATCCTTCCCTTATTCTGATCATCTATCATATCACTCCAGTATATTGCTTTACTTAAAAGGTAACATTTCACAAATGACTTATATCTATTATCAGAATGTAGTTTATAGAACTTATTATGTGATACACTATAGATTATGAATTCCCGATCCTTATTATCTTCCCATGTTAAATAACCTCCATATATTTGCGGCAGAAGCATTTCGAGATGTCTCCAATCCTTATAGGATGGACTCTGGGGCGATACAAGAGTAATCCACTTATTTTCTTTGATATTATAAAGGACTATATATGAATTATCATTATCTCCGCCTGGTTTCACCCTTACCGCTATATGATCCTCATAAATTACCGGCCACAATATATCGCTCCTCTGAGTAAGCTGAGTTTTTTTGCCCGTGTTTAAATCATAAAGGAATACATGTCCGCTTTCCGATCCACGAAAAATCAGGTCGCAGTCCGAATAACTCCATACGATTTTATCCCCGCTAATACTCGGGTAGCTATAAAAACCTCCCTTATAATCTTTTTTATAATCGATAATTTTGAAGGTCTTTTTGTTTAAATCGAAAAGTTTGATCATTGCGCATATTTCACCGCCATCTATTGTATCGAATACCGTATAAACCACTCTTTCTCCTGAAATCGATAGATTCATCGGAGAAGTATATTTTAATATCGAATCGGAACCTGTATTTAGCTTTTTTTCATGATCGATCTCTATTAATTCATCTGTGTTAAGGTTTCTGGCAAATACAGACCAGTCTTTGCCGTAACTTGAATCATATATGACCCTATCTTCATCCTCTTCCCATAACAACCAGCCATCTGATAGGTAAGCTTGCTTGATAACTCTTGTATCTTTGATTGGTTTTTGCAAAAGAGTGGTTGTACTCTCCTGAACATCAAAAATATTAACACCCGAAAATGTAATAGTATCAAGGCAATAAACATATCTCTGGTCTTTTATACCAAAACAAAAAAAGTTTCTGGGATCTGTAACTTTAACGCTTTTTACTACTATATCTTTAATATTCCCAAATTGCATATCAATAGGGTTTTCCGGACTGATGCCTTCTTCTGAACTACTGATTTCTACTTGTGTACTATGTGTTGTTGATAATGTATTATTTCCAACTGAACAAGCACTGTTTGTTATAACCAAGATTAATATCGATACTAAGAAAAGTAATTGCTTCATAGTTCCTCCAAGCTTAGAACCATATTCATGGATCTGGATCCATGAATATGGTTCTGCTTAAATTAATGCTACCAGATTATTCCCCTATCATGATAGCAGAATTATTTAATAATACCAACTACATAATTATGTAGTAATATGACTATAATAAATTGGCATCTTTCAGGATACTGACTGCTGATGCTAAATTATTTACAGATAAAGATTAAACAATTTCTTTTTGTGGTACCTGACAGTATTGATACTTATCCCCATATTTAATGCTATTGATCTTTCAGTCTCACCTTTGACATGCCTTTCAATTATCTCTATTTGTCTTTCAAAGAGATTATAGACATAATACCAGTAATTATAAGGATAGTCAATGTAGTTTTATAATACAATTAGCAAAGTGTCCGCATCAATGATAATATTGCGGATCGTTTCCATTGACTACAAAGGTAAATAATAGTATACTATCATTAAACTATCCGCATTGGATTAATATATGCGGTTATTTTAACAGGTAATACGATGGAAAAATATGAAATAATAAAAGAAATATTTCAAAAACAAAACGGGATAGCTCGAGCATCGGATATAACCGATCATAACATACACAGTGCCTACACAGATATGCTATGTCAAAAAGGTATAATATCCAGGATTAAAAGAGGCATATATGAATGGGTTGAAGATGGGACAAAAGATGACCTTGAAATTATATTCAGGCTCTTTCCCAATTGCGTTATCTGTATGCACAGTGCCCTCTCATACTATGACTATATCGACAGGACTCCCGATGCATGGCATCTGGCGTTTGACAGGGATATAAATAAAAAATCTCTGAAAATCAATTATCCCCCTATCAAATCCTATTTTTTTGAACCGCATATTCTTAAGCTTGGAATTACGCAGGGTGCAATAAATGGACACATTGTCCGGATATATGACCGGGAAAGGACACTTTGCGACATATTCAGGTATTCCAATAAAATCGACAGGGAGCTTTTGAATAAATCTATTCAGGGTTACCTGAAAGATAACTCCAAAGATACGCGCACACTGATAGGATACGCAAAGCAACTGCGGGTATTTAAAAAAGTGCAGCAATGGATAGGAGTGTGGCTATAATGCCGGATATGGCGCAATCAATACTTGATAAATTGAAAATGAAATCCAGAAACACACAAAAGGACTTTCAACTTGTATTGCAGTTATTTTGTCAGGAAGAATTTTCAAGACGGCTGCAACTTTCACCTTACAGCAATAACCTTATTTTAAAAGGTGGCTTGTTCCTATACAGCATCAGTGGTTTTGAAGGTAGACCTACAAGGGATATGGATTTTTTATTAAGTAATATCTCCAGCACGCATGAAATCATTTTGTCGATATTAAATAATATTATAGAAACCAAAACCTTATATGATTTTGTAGGTTATGAAATAAAGAGTTTAGAACCCATTTCAGTACATCGAAAATATCATGGCATTAGGACTAAAGTGAATGCATGGATAAAAAACACCCGAACTCCGTTTGATATCGATATGGGTATTGGGGACATTATCATACCAAAGCCGGAGCTCAGGTCTCTCCCAACTCAATTGGAAGGCTTTGATGAACCTAAAATCCTTGTATACTCCCTGGAATCTACAATTGCTGAAAAGTTCGACGCAATCATATCAAGACTCGAGCTTGGCAGCAGGATGAAAGACTATTATGATATTTTCTACCTGGCACATACTCACAGCTTTGATGGTAGAAAACTGCAGGAGGCCATATTTGAAACGCTGCAAAACCGGGGCACCTTATATGAAGCAGATACAATAACCAATATCCAATCATTCTCTGAAAACAAAGATATGCTGCTTAAATGGAATCAATATAAAAAGGATACCTTGAAGATCAATATTGAATTCAAAGAAATAATCAATACAATTGTTCGGTTCTTAAGTCCTGTCTTCCAAGCAATCATCAATGAAAACGAGCTTTTAGAGCAGTGGGATCCTAAATACTTCGCATATCGCTCGTTATTCACATGGAATAGAGACGATCTTCATGAAAGATAAAACAATAGCTTGAGCCATTTACACGAAAGTACCCAGCAGTTGGTTGAGCATACGGTAGATGATCACGGCAAGTTGAGCCCTCGTCGCTAATGATTTTGGATCGGCCTTGCCCCCGGAACCCTGGACAAGACCTGCTTTTGTGAGGCTTGCCACAGCGTCCTTCGCATATGCGCTTATCCGGCCGGCGTCGGAATATCTCGCCAGATATTCAGGGCCTGCCGCCTCCGGTTTTGAGCCTGCCGCTTCGAGCGCCCTGGCGATGATGACCATCATATCCTCCCTGGTGATGCTTCCGCCGGGATTGAAGGTTGTGCCGCTGCCCTTGGCGATACCGAGCGCTTTTGCGATGCCGATGGCGTTGTAATAGTACGAGTTTTTCGGAACATCTGTGAAGTTGCCGCTGAAATCGGCCTGCAGGTTCAGCGCCCTGACGACCATGAGGATGAAATCGCCTCTTTTTGTAGCGGCGCCCGGATTAAAAAGGCCGCGGGTATCCCCGGTGACGGTTCCTATTTCATAAAGCCTGTCTATCGCGTCCACAGCCCAGTAATAATCCCTGGTGACATCGGGGAAATATTTGGACTGGTATCTGCTGACGACGAGTCCGCCGCTCTCGTTATGAAGCCTGTCGAGCGCGGTGACTACGTAAAATATATTGTCATAACTGCTCACCGACGTATCGATGAATTCGTATCTGCTACCTGTCGATCCGCCTCCGGCGCCTGCAGTCCTGCGTACGGTCCCGACCAGTTTCCTTGCGCTTGCGTCAGAAGCGATATCGGCCTTTTCGCCGTTATTGAACCGGTAAACGGCATAGTATGCCGCGGAAGGGTCGTCGCCGGTCCAGGACACTTTAACGCTGCCTGTAACGCCACCGCCGGCAGAACCTGCCGGCAGGTTCTCAACCTTGCCCTGCAAGGCTGCGCGCGGAGCCTTTCCGCCTTTCCACGGCATGACCGGGACAAGGGCTTTTGCACCCCATATGTCGTTTCGCATCACACTCACGGCCTGCTGCTTGCCCGCATCATAGAAATGCCGGAACCTGAACATGATGCTGCCCTTGATTTCCGGTTTGACGATGTTGAACTTGAGCTGCCGCACAAATTCGGGTACCGCGTTATTACCGGTAAAATACTTGTCGGAATCGTCATTGATCTTGTATAAGGCTTGACCGATATACAAATGCACATTTCTGCCCTTGCAGACATTGGCCCACCATGACGCGACCTCGCCGTAAGGCGCCCTTGTATTGCCGAAAGAGAAATACACCTGCGGCGCGATATAATCCAAAAGCTCCTCCAGCACCCATTTTCTGGTGTCGGCGAAATCCCTGTCGTAATTCGTATAACCGGAACTCGTGTCAGAACCTTCGGGATGCCCGTCGCTCTTATTACCCCAAACCCCGGCGGGGCTTATCCCAAACTTCACCCATGACTTGGCCGACCTTATCTGGCGCGAGAGATCGCGGATCAGAAGATATGTGTTGTTCCTCCTCCAATTGACGATATTGGAGAACTGCCCGTTATTATACTGATTATATGTCGGGGTGTCTTTCATCTCGCCTACGTAGCTTTCATTATAGAAATAGTCGTCCATATGCACGCCGTCGATATCGTAATTGCGGACCACCTCCATAATACGGGAGACCACCCAATTCCTCGCGGCGGGGATGCCGGGATCGACGACAAGTCTGCCGGCGGCCGACCGGACCCATTCGGGGTGCTCTTTGTACACGCTTTTCTGCACATTGAGCGTGGCCTTGGTCGCTTCATCGGTATACATCGATATCCTGTACGGATTGAACCATGCATGCAGCTCCAAA
>CAZCKQ010000104.1:0-6487 GCA_964499315.1 uncultured Eubacteriales bacterium
TATATCGCCCGTATCATGTTCAGGGTAATCAATAGATGCTTCTATCTTGACGATCAGCTCTACGAGACTGTTTTTATGAGATGAGATCTGTCTTGAAAGCTTACCTTCAAGCTGCTCTACCGCCGTTTTGGCGCCGAGCCTGGTCATGGAGGATATCAGATCGGCCACCGCCTCGGCCTGCGATAGGTCCATCTTGCCGTTCAGGAATGCCATTCTTGTGAATTCTCCCGGGCCGGCAAGCCTCGCGCCGTTTTTGACGGCCAGTTCAAGTACTTGCCTGAGAACGACAGGACTGCCGTGGCAATTTATCTCCACCGTGTCCTCGCCGGTATATGACCGCGGTTTATCCATACGCGAGATAACCACGTCATCAATGACCTCGTCCGACGTGTTATCGACTATCCTGCCGAAACCAAGCGTATTGCCCGGCATTGCCATTATATCCTTTTTGCCTTTAAATATCCTTGATGCGACAAGAAAGGCATCCGGACCGCTGATCCTTACGATTCCTATGCCGCCCTGACCGGCCGGCGTGGAAATTGCCGCTATTGTTTCGCGCATATCCATTAACGGAGCGTGATTACAACCCTCCTGTTCGGATCATCGCCGGTACTGAATGTCTTCACGTACCGGTTGTCCTGCAGTGCGGTGTGTATGATCCTTCTTTCATTCGGACTCATCGGTTCCAGCGTGATGGATTTTCTGTAATTCACCACTTTGCCGGCTACCCGGTTGGCAAGGGCTATGAGCGTATCTTCCCTTTTGCGCCTGTAGTCTTCCACATCGATGGCAACCCTGGCGCGGCCGCCGTATTTATTGACGACGAGCCCGGTGATATACTGCAGGGCATCCAGCGTCTCGCCTCTCCTGCCAATGATGATGCCGCTTTCTTCGCCGGTTATATCTACATATACCGTGCCGCCTTGCTCGCTTACACTCATATCAAGGTTCAAATCCATCAGATAGAAGACATCCTGGAGAAACTGCAACGCAATGGTGCATAAGTCGTCTTTCAGGGATACCCTGACCCTCGCCTCCTTGCCAAGAAGACCGAAAATACCTTTCGTCCCCTCGTCTATAACCTCTATGTCCACATGGCTCTCGTCCGCGCCGAGCTCTTCAAGCGCCAGACTCAGCGCTTCCTGTACCGACCTGCCGCTTTTTTCAGTTATTCTTGCCGCCTGGTTTTGAGCCCGACTTGCTTCCCGGCCTGCTCCCTGGCTTGCTGCCTCCTTTGCCTCCAGACTTGCCTCCAGACTTGCTTCCTGACTTGCCACCCGGTTTGCCTCCTGATTTGCCGCCGGGGTTACCTCCTGATTGGCTTCCCGTGGCGATGGCTGGCCGTTCATTTGGGTCCGGTTGTCCTTCCGATTCTCCATTTGGTTTGACGTCCTCCTTGGTATCAGCCTTTTTCTTGTAAATATGCTTGTTGATGTACTTCTGCTGGAATATCTGCACTATGGAGCCCGCTACCCAATAAAGACCGACGCCGGCCGGGAGTGAGAACGAAAAGAAAAGCGTCATTACAGGTCCAATGAGCAGCATGGTATTCTGCATACCCCCTGCCGGTTTGGCATCCGGTTTGCCGGCCGGCTTGGGAGGCATCGATAGCTTGGAAGATATATATGTGAATGCTACAGCGAGCAGCGGTATTAAGAGAAGCGGAAGGTAGACCGCCGATTCGGCCCCGAACAGCTTCGCCGTATCGATAGTAGGAATCTTGCCAAGATCCAGACCAAGGAATTTCATGTTGATGAGCTCTTCACGCCGCAACAGGTGCTCCAATCCCGACAATTTATCGGGAGACTGGTTGAAGTACTCTATTACTCTTATCTCTTTTTGGAACCCGAGCTGTATAGCATCAAGACCAAGCGCCTTGCTTACAATATCAACAAGACTCTGTATCTGCTCCTTCGTCTTGCCGAGCATGTATTTGAGAGGCGAGACGATATCATAATATAATGAAAAAAGGATGGGCATCTGGATAAGCAAGGGAAGACATCCGCCTGCGGGATTCACCTTGTTCTCCTGATAGACGCGCATCATCTCCTGGTTGAGCTTTTGTTTATCATTCTTGTATCTCTTCTGGATCTCCTGGATTTTAGGCTGTATCAGCTGCATCTTCGCCGTGGAGCGGTATTGCTTGAATGTGAGCGGCAGCAGCAGCAGCCTGATTATCACCGTGAATATCAGGATAGCCAGTCCATAGTTATGGAATGCCAAAGTGTTATATATTAAGTAGAGAAATTGCCCCAACGGGTACGCTATGAAATCAAACATTTATATATCGCTCCTTGCGGTCAACCGACCGGGTCATACCCGCCCGGATGGAACGGGTGGCATTTGAGGATGCGTTTCAAAGCTTTGAAAGACCCTTTCAGAGGGCCGTACCTGCTTATCGCTTCTATCGCATATTGGGAGCATGTGGGGCTGAACCTGCAACAGGGCTTTTTCAGCGGCGATATCCATTTTCTGTAGAATGAAATCAGATATAGCAGAATTTGTTTAATAATTCCCTTCATGCCCGCAACATCACCCGTAAATCCTTCCCGTATCCGGATCAATCAGACCGGCCGGCCTCCTCCTGATTTAATAATCTCAATTTTTTAAACAGATATACGGCTTCCCTGTGAATATCGTGATAATCCGGCAAAGCGTCTCCCCCGCCGGACCTGGCAACCATTACCAGGTCATAGCCGCGTATCAAGTCCCCATCCAGTTGTCTGTAATTCTCGCGCATTATGCGTCTTACCCTGTTCCTTCTTACGCTTTTGCCTATTTTCCTGTTGACAGATATACCCAGCCTGTTCCCGCCGGTACCGTTAGGCAGGGCATGTATGCTCATATACTTGCCGGCTGCATATCTCCCGTTCTTGAACACCCTCATGAATTCCGAATTCTTTTTTAAAGTAATTATCTTCAACATTAAAATAAAAAGACCACACTCGTGCGGTCTTATGCTGTAAGAACTTTTCTGCCTTTCAATCTGCGTCTTCGCAAAACATTGCGCCCGTCGGCAGTACCCATCCTCTTACGGAAACCATGCTCTTTCTTCCGCTGCCGTTTCTTGGGCTGATACGTCCTAAGCACTGTCCACACCCCCGATCCTGCCCAAAGATGCCTCTTTTAAAAGATACAAGCAAATTATATATGATAGACTTAAAACATGTCAAGGAATATTGAATGTTAGTCCAAACTCTGGTAATATATTTATACTCTATTTTTAGCAGTTTTCCAAAAAGCATCGGCTATGTTCAGCCCGGAGGAGTCTAATGAGCAGCAATCAGCTAAACGTCGTATGGCAGAAGATACTGGCACTACTTAAGAATGAGATGACCGAGCTGAGCTATAATACATGGATTAAGACCATCGAACCCTTATCGCTGAAATCAAATGTACTCGAACTGGGTGTATTGACGGAATTTATCAAAGGAATTCTGGAATCACGTTATTCGGAACTGGTGAGGAACGCCGTCAGGCAAGCGACAGCAAAAAACCTTGAGATCAAATTCACCATCACGTCGGCGGACGGAACGCCAAACCAGGCGGAAAAACTGCCCTACGTTTCGATCCTTCATCCCAAGTATACATTCGATACCTTTGTAATCGGAAGCGGCAACAGGTTTGCGCATGCCGCGGCCCTTGCAGTTGCCGAGGCGCCGGCCAAAGCATACAACCCTTTTTTCATTTATGGAGGGGTCGGTCTGGGCAAGACTCACCTGATGCATGCCATCGGACACTACATAATAAACAGAAACCCTTTGCAGAAGGTGCTTTACGTATCGTCGGAACAATTCACGAACGAGCTTATCAATGCGATAAAGGACGATAAGAATGAAGAATTCAGATACAAATACCGCAGCATAGACGTATTGCTTATAGACGACATCCAGTTCATAGGCGGAAAGGAACGGACGCAGGAAGAATTCTTCCATACGTTCAATTCTCTTTATGAGGCCACCAAGCAGATAGTCGTATCCTGCGACAAACCTCCCAAGGAGATCCTTACTCTAGAAGAAAGGCTCCGTTCGAGGTTCGAATGGGGGCTGATAGCTGATATCCAGCCGCCGGATGTGGAAACAAGAATGGCGATTCTGCGAAAAAAATCGCAGCAGGAGAACTTCCAGGTCCCTGATGATGTGATGTATTACATTGCCGATAAAATCGCCTCCAATATCAGGGAGCTGGAAGGGGCGCTGATCAAGCTCATCGCGTACTCTTCCCTGACCAGGAACGAGATTTCCGTAGAAATGGCCGCGGAAGTCCTGAAGGACATATTGTCCGAAAGCAGTACGAGGAAAGTCGACAGCACAATGGTAATAGAGGCCGTTGCGAGGTATTTCGATATCTACCCGGGTGATTTCAATAAGAAGAAAAGGAGCAGGGATATTTCATACCCGCGGCAGATAGCCATGTTCCTCTGCAGGGAATTGACGGATCTGTCGCTGCCCAAGATAGGGGATGTTTTCGGCGGAAGGGATCATACCACGGTGCTTCACGGTATAAACAAAATAGAGCAGGAAGTTACGTCGAACCTCGAGACAAGGCGCGCGGTGGAAGAATTAAAACGGAATATCACCGGGAAATGATGATAGTTAATAGTTATTATCCACAGAATTTGTTGATATGGGGAAAAAGACCTGTGTACAACATGACAGATAACCGCTGATGTCAACAGGCACAAAAATACGCAGCTTAATTATCAAAGGTTTAATCAACAGGCGGAAACCCTGTGGCAGAACGGTTTGAAGTGGTTACTCACAGTATCCACAACGCTTACTACTATTACTACTAAATATTTATATTATTATTATAATAATTAAGGTAATCGGAGGTATATATGAAGATTAAATGTCAGAAGGAAAATCTGGTGACAGGAATTATGACAGTACAGAAGGCTGTACCTGCGAGGACATCCATACCTGTGTTGGAAGGTATACTGATCGAGGCCGACAATGAGTTTAAATTGACGGCTAATGATCTTGAGATAGGTATCGAGTGTTATGTGGAAGCGGAGATATTGAAAAAAGGCTCGACAGTGATAAATGCGAGGATTTTCGGGGAGATAGCCAGAAAATTGCCGGATTCTGAGATAACTATCGAAATGAACGGCGAAGGGATAATCCTTATAGATTGCGAAAACTCTCATTTTGAAATCAAGGGAATGCAAACCGCGGGATTTCCCGAACTGCCGGATATAAAGAAAGATAAGGCATTTACGTTAAGCCAGGGTTTGATGAAAGACATGATAAGGAAAACGATTTTTGCTGTGAGCGCAGATGAGAACAGACCGGTGCTGACAGGGACATTCATGGAATCAAAAAACGGAGAGCTGGCGTTCGTATCATGCGACAGCTTCAGGGTAGCATATATGAAAAGCGCGATAAACGCGGATGCGCCTGAGTTCAGTGTGATAGTGCCTGGAAAGACGCTGGGGGAACTTGCTAAGATCTTGGCTCAAGGGGACGATAAAATTGATGTATACAGTACGGGAAGCCAGATTCTGTTTGACATGGGTACATGCAAGATGGTATCGAGATTGATTGCCGGGGAATACTTCAAATACAGAAGCTTCATTCCGGCTGAATTCGAGACGGAAATCAGGCTTAATACAAAGGATTTCCTCGCCGGTATTGAAAGGGCCTCTCTTGTAATAACCGCTGAGGAAAGGAGATATCCGGTCAAATTCAACGTTGGGGATGGCCGGATAATAATAAATACAAGCAGTGATATAGGAACAGTGAGAGAGGAGTTAAAAGGAAGGACCGAAGGGAAGGAACTGGAAGTCTACTTTAATCCGAGATATTTTCTGGAAGCATTGAGGGTTGTGAACGACGATGATATAAAAGTCGGATTTTCCACCGGCATTTGCGCGATAAAATCAATTGATAAAGATGATTTTATTTATCTTATAGTACCGCTTAGGAAATAAACTTCTGCAGGTGCAGGTGGACGGTTTGTATATACGCAAATTAAAGATCATAAACTTCAGAAATCATAAAGAAAGGGATTTTGAGTTTTCAAGAGGATTCAACATTCTGCATGGAAATAACGCCCAGGGAAAAACAAATATTCTTGAGGCTATTTTTTTGTGCGCGTCGGGACGTTCGCACAGGACTTCGCATGATGGCGAAATGCTTATGTACGGCGAGGATTCGTTTTATATTAAATTGGATTTTGTAAAGGACGGGGAAGAATGCGCTACTGAAATCGGATTCATGAAAAATGAGAAGAAGCGAATAAAACTCAATGGGATAAATGCGCCAAAGATAGGAAGCATGATAGGACATTTCAACGCGGTGATGTTTTCACCGGAGGATCTGTCCGTCATAAAGGAAGGACCTTCAGAGAGGCGGCGGTTTATCGATATCACGATATCACAGGCAAGACCGGCTTATTTTTTTGATCTGCAGCGTTACGCGAAGATGGCAGAACAAAGGAGCACGCTGCGGCGGGAAGCGCGTGAAACAGGGGCGAATCCGGGAGT
>CAZCKQ010000105.1:0-6459 GCA_964499315.1 uncultured Eubacteriales bacterium
ACTTGTACATTGTTCGCCATCAGTAAAGTCATTTATTATATAAATACTGTATTGTCCGATAAATCGGAAGATTCGGCTATAGCTTCAATATTCATAGATTTGAAGACACTCATTAATCAAAAAAGCATTGAGCCGTTCGATGGGCGTAAGCATGCCGAAGTCGACTCCGGCAAATGCGCGTTCTGCTATACATGTTTCAGGGCGTGCCCGCACGGGGCGATGACGCCCGACGAAGAGGCCGGCGCGATGGCCAATCTCGAAAATGCCTGCCATGCGTGCGGTATTTGTGTTTCGATATGTCCGGCTGACGCGATAACACTCACCGGGAATGCTGACAGCGGATGCGGCGCGGGTGCGGCAGCCGATTCGAGGGCGAAGATCTTTGCCTGCGAGAATTCCGGCCTGCCTGTATTGCGCGGGCTTTTGGGCGAAGCATGTGCAGATATCGGTATAGAAATAGAAGCCTTGAAGTGCGGCGGGGATGCGGGCGCAGAAAAGATTGCCGACGCGTTGGAGTGTTATGAGAAGGTTATGGTCATCGTATGCAATGAGGAGGCCTGCAGGCATTTTGACGGCAATAAAAGGGCTTCCCTCAATATTGAAAGGGTACACGGGTTACTTGATGCCGCCGGGCTGGATAAGGATAGAGTACGCCTGATACGGGCGTCGCACGCGATGCCTCAGTATATACTCGATAATATCAGATTGTTTCTGGGGAGGGCTTAAGCATGATAGTTGCCGAACAGAAACCTTTTGCCGAAATTAAGGATAGCCTGAAAGGCTTCAGTAAAATATTAATCGCGGCATGCGGCACATGCGTGACGGTGTGTCTGGCCGGCGGCGAGCAGGAGGCCAGAACCCTCGCATCGGTTATCAAAGCCGGCAGCGTCCCCGAAGACGCGGTCGAGGTCTTGGTTGCCGTACCTAAAAGACAATGCGACATGGAATTTTTGGATGAAGTCGACGACCTGATCGCCGAACAAAAACCCGACGTCGTATTATCGATGGCATGCGGCGCAGGAGTGCAGTTCATGGCCGAAAGGTTCCCGGGTATACCCGTGATTCCGGCGGTCAACACCAAATTCATAGGCGTTGCGCGCGATATCGGCGTATGGACCGAGATGTGCCAGGGCTGCGGCGAATGTATATTGGAAAAGACAGGCGGGGTATGCCCGGTTTCCAGGTGCTCGAAGAGCAATTTCAACGGTCCGTGCGGCGGTTCCGCCAACGGCAAGTGCGAGATCGACCCATCGGTCGATTGCGGGTGGCAGTTGATATACGACAGATTGAAACAATTAGGCAGGTTAGACAGGCTTTATGAGATGATCGGACCGAAAGATTGGCGCAGCAGCCGTGACGGCGGACCGCGCAGGCTTGAGAAGAAGCAGGTGAGGCAGGCATGAAAAGCAACCTCCAAAAAGTGCTCGAAACTGGTATTTTCTCGGTTACAGCCGAGATTGGCCCGCCTATGAGCGCAGACGGGGAATTAGTCAGGAAAAAGGCGGTGGAGCTCAAAGGCCTCGTTGACGCTGCGAATGTGACCGATAACCAGACGGCGATAGTGAGGATGTCAAGTATTGCCGCATCATATCTGGCACAGGCCGAAGGGGTGGAACCCATCGTACAGATGACCTGCCGCGACCGCAACAGGATAGCCATACAGAGCGACCTGCTCGGTGCCTATGCGCTTGGGATGAGGAACCTGCTCTGCCTGTCCGGGGACCACCAGTCATTCGGAAATCATCCGCAATCGAAAAACGTTTATGATATAGATTCGATACAGCTGCTGCAGGCATTCAGCGATATGAATCAAAAGAAGGTATTCATGAACGGCAAGCCGATCAAAGTACCGGCCGAATTCTTCCTCGGCGCGACGGCCAATCCGTTTGCCGACCCCGAAGAACTGCAGCTTATAAGGCTTCAAAAGAAAATAAACGCCGGGGCGCGGTTCATCCAGACCCAGGCGATATACGACCTTGACAGGTTTTACAGCTGGATGGCGAAGGTCAGGGATGCGGGCCTTCACAAGAAGGCGTATATACTTGCCGGGATACTGGTGAACAAATCGCTCAAATCCATAGAGATGACGAAGAAGGTGGCCGGGATGTCGGTCCCGGACGTATTGGTCGAAAGGATGAAGAATGCCCAATCCCAGGAAGAAGAAGGCGTGAAGATAGCGCTGGAGCTCATCGATGGCATAAGGAAGGTCGAAGGCATAAGCGGCATCCACATAATGGCGGTCGGCTGGGAGAGCATAGTCCCGCTGATTGTGGAAAAGGCGGGCTTCCTTCCGAGGCCTGTATTTTGAGCCGGCAAATAATTGATAAATAATTGATGATGGGGTATGTTGCGATGGTCGATGTCAATCTGCTTGATAACGGTTTTAAAGATGAGGTGGCGTCAAGGCCCGGCGGCGAAAGGGTAAAGGCGTGTTTCCTTTGCGGGACCTGCACCGCCGGATGTCCGGTCAGCTTTTATAATGACGAATATAATCCGAGACGCATAATGAGGATGCTGCTGCTTGGTATGAAGAATGAAGTACTTTCCTCGCCCGAAATATGGCAATGCAGCCAGTGCCACAAGTGCGTCGCCCATTGTCCGCAGGACGTGCGGTTTGCGGATGTCATGAGGGTATTGCGTCAAATGGCTGTGGAGCAAGGATTCGCGGATGTGTCATTGCCCGCGGCTATTGAAAAGCTTGATGAAGAACTCAAAAAGACGCGGATCGCCAAGGTCAGGGAGAAGGTAAAGGATCTTCTTGAAGGGGGCAAAAAACAGTCATGAACAAACCGGTTCTGGTACTTGGTGGAGGAATAGCGGGTATCCAGGCTTCGCTCGATCTGGCGGAGATGGGTATACCGGTTTATATAGTTGAAAACACACCGAGCATAGGGGGCAGGATGGCCCAACTGGACAAGACGTTCCCTACGAATGACTGCTCTGCGTGCATATTGGCGCCCAAGGTCACAGCCTGCTACAACCATCCTCTTATCAGGACTTTTTCATGGAGCGAACTCCTTGAGATCAAAGGCGATGCGCCCGATATAACGGCAGTCGTCAAAAAGAAGGCCCGTTTTATTAATGAAGAATTGTGCAAAGGCTGTAATGATTGCACGCTCGAATGTCCTATAGAAGTGAAGAGCGAATTCGACATGGGCCTCGGAAAACGGCACGCGGTGTACAAACCGTTTGCCCAGGCCGTCCCCAATAAAGTCACTATAGATAAAAAAGGCACGTCCCCTTGCAAATACAGGTGTCCTGCGCACATTAACGCGCATGGCTATATTGCTTTGACAGGTAAAGGCAGGTACGCCGAAGCGCTGAAGCTCGTGAGGGAAGTTACACCTCTGGCAGGCGTACTCGGCAGGGTCTGCTTCCATCCCTGCGAAGATAAATGCAGCCGCCAGTTCGTCGACCAGGCCCTTGCGGTGGCGTCGCTGAAGAGGTTCATTGCCGATCGGGAGATCGCGGACGGCGTGGAACCGGATATCAAGCCGCAGGCTGAACCTAACGGCAGGAAAGTCGCCGTGGTCGGCTCCGGTCCGGCGGGTATCAACTGCGCATATAAACTTGCGCTTGCCGGTTATGACGTCACAATTTTCGAAGCCCTTCCCGAACCAGGTGGTATGATGAAGGTCGGGATACCCGACTACAGACTTGACAAAAACATCCTTAACAGGGAGATTTCCATATTATCGGCTCTCGGAGTGAAAATCAGGTGCAATACTCCGGTCGGGCCGGGACTGACGTTCAATGACCTCAAAAAACAGGGGTTTGAGGCCTTCTTCCTCGGAATAGGCGCTCACAGGGACCAGAAACTCGGCATCCCGGGCGAAGATGCATCCGGGATAATCCCGGGCATGCGGTTCCTGAGGGATTTGAACCTGGGCGGCAAACCCGTATTAGGTAAAAATGTGCTGGTCGTCGGCGGCGGCAATGTCGCCATGGACGTCGCACGCTCTGCTCTGAGGCTCGGGAGCAAGGTCACCATAGTATACAGACGGACCGAACAGGAGATGCCTGCAAGCCCGTGGGAGATACATCATGCAAGGGAAGAGGGCGTCGGATTTGAATTCCTGACGACTCCCCTCGAGGTGGTATCGGCAGGCGGAAAGGTCACGGGGCTGAAATGCGTCAGGAACCGCCTCGGCGCGCCCGACGCAAGCGGACGCAGACGTCCGGAGCCTATTCCAGGCTCGGAATTTGTAATACCGGCGGACAATATCATACCGGCGATAGGGCAATCGGTCGATTCCGAATTGATTAAGGCAGCCGGCGGACCGGAATGCGATAAGTACGGTAATATCAAATGCGATTCGAAGAGTATGGTTACAAGCATCCCGGGTGTCTTCGCCGGCGGCGACGCCGTCACAGGGCCTGCCACCGTGATCGAGGCCATTGCTGCGGGCAACATGGCGGCTATCGGCATAATGAATCACCTGGAGGGTACCCATCTGAGCACCGAACCGTTCCTGCTGCCTGAGACGCCGCTTGAAGAAATAGACATGAGCTTCAGCGTCAAATCGGCAAGGGCCGAAATGCCCGTGCTGGAAATGGGGCGCAGATTATCTTCTTTTGACGAGGTAGAGCTCGGATTCACCGAAGAACAGGCGCGAAGCGAGGCCTTGAGGTGCGTCGATTGTTCAATATGCTCCGAGTGCAAAGCGTGCGAAGCGACCTGCCGTTCAGGCGCGATCGATCATTGCCAGTCGGATGAGGTCGTCGAGCTCAAAGTGAGCTCGGTCATACTTGCCAACGGATATGATACCTCAAGTCAGATACCCGATGGATTCGGATACGGCAGGGTCCCGAACGTCGTTACAAGCCTGGAATACGAGAGGATACTCTCAGCTTCGGGACCGTTCCAGGGACATGTCCAGAGGCCTGCCGACGGCAAGGCGCCTGAAAGGATAGCCTTTATACAATGCGCGGGATCCCGCGACATGAAATGCGACAGCGAGTATTGTTCGTCGGTCTGCTGCATGTATGCCGTCAAGGAGGCCATGATCACAAAGGAACACCTTCCCACCGTTAAGCATATTGACATCTTCTATATGGATATGAGGGCGTACGGCAAAGATTTCGACCGATATATAGATTCGGCCAAAAGCAAGTACGGTATAGGTTTCATCAGGAGCAGGGTTTCCGACGTCGAGCAGAATACGCAGACAGGCGGGCTTATTGTAAATTACTGCGATGATTCGGGTAAATACAGCAGCGGCGAATATGACCTCGTGGTGCTGTCGGTCGGGATGGAGCCCAACCGGAAGGTACGCAGCATGCTTGACAAGGCCGGCGTCAAAACAGATAAGTACGGTTTTTGCTGGATCAATGAGATGGCGCCGCCGATGACTTCCAGAGAAGGCATCGTGGCCTGCGGTGTCGCAGCCGGTCCGAAGGATATTCCCGAAACCGTGATAGAAGCCAGCGCGGCGGCTGCCGGAGCGTGCGCGAAGGCGCAGAAGAGGGAGGCCGACAAGGAACAACAGGAGAGGTATTTCAAGCAGGAAGGCCCCGCGGAGATCAGGGATGTATCCAAAGAGCCCGCGAGGATCGGAGTCTTCATCTGCCATTGCGGTGTGAACATCGGCGGGTACCTTGATGTGAATGCCGTCGTCGAATACGCGCGGACGCTGCCATTCGTCGAATACAGCGACCAGAACCTGTATACATGTTCCGTCGACGCGCAGAAGATCATCGCCGAGAAGATAAAGGAGCATAACCTGAACAGGATCGTCGTGGCCTCATGCACCCCGAGGACGCACGAGCCGCTGTTCCAGTCGGTGCTTGTAAAAGCCGGGCTTAATCCTTACCTCTTTACGATGGCGAATATCAGGGATCAGTGTTCATGGGTCCACATGGACAGATGGGACGACGCCACAGAGAAGGCCAAAGACCTGGTCAGGATGGCCGTCGGCAAGGCATTGTATTCAAAACAGCTTACAAGGCAGAAGATAGAGGTCACAAAATCGGCGCTGGTGATCGGCGGCGGTACGGCCGGTATGACGGCGGCGCTGGAATTGGCCGGAATGGGCTATAAGGTGAGCCTGGCTGAAAAAACCGGGCGGCTCGGAGGCAACGCGGTCAAGCTTTCAACATCCGCGACCGGCCGTTCATATGGGCGATATATACAGGGTTATATTGACAAGGTAATGAACGATCCTTTGATCGACGTATATCTGGATACAACCATTGAGAGCATTGACGGTTATGTCGGTAAATACAAGACTGCCCTTAAGCGCGCTTCGGGGGAGATAGCGGAGATACAGCACGGCGCGGTCATTGTAGCGACCGGCGCTTCGGAATACAAGCCGAAAGGCGAGTATCTGTACGGTACCGACCAAAGAGTCGTGACCCAGCCTGAACTCGAGGCGATGCTGGCCGATGAGGCGGCGGATCTGCCCTGCGCCGGGGATGGGAACGGCGTCAGGCTACAAGCCGTCGGTTCAAGGAATGAAA
>CAZCKQ010000106.1:0-6456 GCA_964499315.1 uncultured Eubacteriales bacterium
GACGCTTGAAGCCGTCATTCTGGTTCAATTGGTGTTTTTAACGGTTTTCATCCTGACAGGTATCATTATCTATTACTCCATACTTGCAAATACAAGGTCTATTGCCGGTATAGCTTCGGTCGAATATTCCTCGGCATGGACAAATCAAGGCAGTGGGGCAGACACCGGTGATTCGCCGGGACAAGGAAACGGAAACGAGGGGAACCTGTACTGGAGGTTTTTTGGGAATACCGTTTCCGACGGGCTTAATGTGGTTAAGCAAAGGACTGAAGAGACCTTGAATGACCACAAGATATTGCCGGGTGACAATTGCCTCTATAAAGTAGACGCCGCTTTAAAAAACATGCTGACAGGTAAAATTATTGTGATTAGCATCGTCAGACCTGTCCCACTGCCTTTAAATAGATATTTGGCCGGTTTGATGCAGAGTCGGCTGATGGAGGCAAAGTCGCAGGTGTTGGTTTTTGATAACGCTGAGTTTATCAGGAATGTTGATTTTATTGCCGATACAGCGACCGGTATATCTGAGAGTCTTGGAAAGGTTATAAATGAGATATCAGAAAAGACAGGGAAGTAGAAAGGTACGGATAAGGGGCAGGTCGGGCCAGATATCAGTCATGCTTTGCATAATTTTCGCCGCTCTTATGATATTTTCAGGGGTATTAACGGACCTTGCGAGGATCCGGTCGGGAAAAGCAATTGTGAACGCAGCCCTGGCATATTCGAACGAATCCATATTGGCCGGATACGATCACAGGCTCCGCGAAGACTATGGTTTGTTTGCTTTTCATCATGGAATGGAAGATAGTGTCTTGGACAAGTATTTAAAGTTCAATCTCAATTTGAATAAACCCGAAAAAGGGGAACAGAGTGACAGATCTTTTAACTTGTATGCATTTAATCTGGAAAAGTCGGACGCAATCCCATCGTCAAGCCTGGCGGACGTAAATGTCACCAGGCGCCAGATACTTGACTTTATGAAATACAGGGCCATTAAGGGCATTGCCGAAGATATCGTGGATATTTTGTCGGATATGAGGGATTGCGGTAAGGCTATGCTTGTTATCGAGAAGAAAATCAGTATGGAGAGTACGGCGCATAAAACCGACCAAATTCTGAAAGACCTGGCAGGCAGAATTTATGGGACCTTAAACAAATTCTGCAAGAGTGAAGTAAACGATATGATCATGAAGTTCACAGGGCTTTATGGTTCGTGCAGAGGGGCGATGGATTTGGCCGATAAACTGGAAACTTGCCTGAGGAACCTATATGAAGCAAAAAAAAATGAAAAAGACCCCAAAAGGAAGGAACAAATCGAAAACGACATTTGTGAACAGCAAAAACTATTATCGGGGTGCCAGAATAATTTGCGTCAGTTTAAAAGTGAATTTGACAATTGCTTCAGGCAAATACGATTTGATATTTTCGAGCCGTTCCTGTCAGCCGGCAGGAAGGCATTGTCAGATTTGAACAATCTTATTGCAAAAACCGGCGAGTGCCTGGACAAGATATCCGAATTTACAGATTTTGCGCAAAAATTACTTGGTTCTTCTTCGGCAGATAACTCTGGTTCAAGAATATTAAAACTTGTGAGTGATGAAGCCGACAGCTTGAAAAAGACTGTTCCTGATAAACAATTAATTTCAGGTCTTATTGATGCGGTAAATAAAAATATCTCCGAAATTGAAAGCGCTGCGGGAATCATGGAGCAGATCAGGAATTCGCTGAATTCAACTGAACGTGCGGATGAAGCGGCAATGGGATCAATGATGCTCGCTTGCATTGACAGATGCAACACTGACCTGGACCTCGGGATCGACCTGTTCCCACAGCCGGAGGCCCCTTCGCCGAATACCGATGATGAATCCGGAACCAGCCGGATATTGGATATGTATGCGGGCTCAGGAATTATTTCCGATAAAAAAACCGGCGTTAATCTTATTGACATGGGGATTGACATGGAAGACCTGCCATCGCGAAACTTATCCAAGGATTCCTCCGCAGATCCTGATATTGCTCAAGAATTACCCCTACGGCCGTCCCAAAAGGCGGCAGGTCTGGCCGGCATGCTATTGTCAGGACTGCAGGACGTAAGGAACGCCGTTCATTTGAATCAGTACATCACCGGAGTGTTCAAGAATACAGTAACAGCCAGAGTGCGGACAGATCCGGAAAATAAGAATATCATGGGGAAGAAATGGAACGATATTCAAACGGTATTCGACAGCGAAATCGAATATATTTTCAACGGCCTGCCTTCGGAAGATATCAACCGGCTGATGACCGAGGGCGCAATTCTTCTGGTGCGGTTCGGCTTGAACCTGCTCCATTTGTATCTGGACCCGCAAAAAAGGCAGCTCGCATTATCAATGGCGGCCGCTGCATCCGGATGGTGGAGCGGGGGACTTGCCGTACCTTTTGTATCAAGCCTTTTGATGTGCGGCTGGGCTGCCGCAGAATCTGTCATGGACCTGAACGATTTGCTGGACGGCAAGAAAGTTCCTGTATACAAAGATACGGGTACAAGATTGAAGATGCCTTCGCTTGATTATAAAGACTATGTATCGGCTCTGCTGCTTACAAAAGACCATGACTTGCTGGTAGGGCGATCACTTGACCTGATCGGACTGAATTTGGGGATGAAGCAGGTCGGCACGACACTGGGTAATTACTATACATGTGTCACTTCCGATGCAGATATTTCAATGAAATATATGTTCATTACCGGCGGTTTTATGAAACTGGCCGGCATAGCCCATGATGAGAGGTATTATATCAAGGCGGCTGTCTCCGGGAGGTATTGACATTATATGAAAAAGTATGAAAAGGGGTCGCTTACACTTGAAGCTGCCGTTGCCGTCCCATTCTTCACCGCGGTGCTGTTGCTGTTTGTCAATCTGATCAAAATGGTGTACTTTTATGAAATAATACAGAATGCCGCTTCGCAGACGGCGCGGTTTATAGCCAAAATTTCGTATATTGCTTATGCATCCGGCATTGATGATTTTATAGGCAAAATAAATGACGATCTGCTCGATAAGCTGGAAGGCGGGCTGGACGGTATACTCGGCGGTGCGCCGGGCGATTTACCGAACGATGCGCAGGACAGCGAATTGGAAGCCGGTGTTAAGAAGTTTTTGTCTGATATATTAAATAAATCTATTATGGAGATTGAAGACAATCTTTTACTGCCCCTTGTCAAATACTGTTTCAACTACTATTTACATTCTGAAAACACTGTTGTGTTTAAAAATGAAAGGCTTGATAGTATTGATTTGAGCGCTTCGAATTACAATGCTGATAACGGCGGGTCCGTTGAAATAATCGTCAGGTATCGTGCCGATATTCTGGAGCCGTTTAGTATTGCCGATGATTTTGTTATCGTTCAAAGGGCTGCGGCTAAGGCCTGGCTTGGAGGCGATGGTGATGAAGACGCGACTGGAGGCAGGGATTCAGTGTGGTCGCTTGACAATTTTTCACGCGGCAGGATAATACGAAAACAGTTCGGCGCCAATCTCCCGGACAGTTTTCCAGTAATATCAGCCTATTCGGATGGAAGGGCCATAATGATCAAAAGTATGGATGTCTTGTCTCCCTATTATGAAAACGGCGGCAATATTATAGAAGAAATCAAGAAGTATATATCTGAACTTGCAGGTTATCATGGGACTGACAAGCCGTGGGGGAGTCAGCGAATAGTCATCAACGATGCAGACATCCACTGCAGGGAATTGCTTCTCGTCATACCCGAAGATCCTCTGCTGCCCGTAACTCAGGATGCATTGGACGCATGCTGCGCGTATGCCCGTGAAACAGGCGTCGTCATCACAATCGAAAAATACGGGGTAAAGAATTTACCCGGTAACATAAAATGATGCGCATGAATACTATGATACAGGAAATAAGGGTCTATCCGACCTATTAACAGGTGAATGATAAAATGCCATATGTATCAAACCGTTACAATAATCGTGCCGAACAGCCGCCGTCCCAGGCGAAGCCGCAGCTTCCCATAATATCGCAGCCACCGGCTAACATCCAGCCCGATAATTTAACACCTTTTCATCAAACTCCGCAGATCATCACACCGATGCAGCCGTCGTGTCCGCAAATGCCTATGCAAATGCCTATGCCTGGGTGTCCGTTGATGATGCCGAACTGCAATATGTACGGGCAAATGCCGGGCATGCCAATGCCGGGCATGACCATACCGGGTATGATCGAAGAAGGGTACGATGCCGAGGTCGCCGCGGCGTCCCAAAATGGCGATCCGCCGCCGATACTGAGTAATAATCCTGCGACTGTAAGGATTGTTCTTTTCAAAGAGCTTACGGGTTTTGCCAATTATGGGAATCCAAGCGGGAATGCCGACATCCTGTATACCGGCAATACCGGCGTGTGGACGTTTACTTTGCCGCCTCCCTTTTTTACAATATTGGGTTTACGCGGTCAATTAGCGATAAGGGCTGTGCTGGATGATCACGCTAATGTGCCTGTGAACCGCTATTCTGCCAGGATAACCATCAACGGGTCTGTGGTGCATAACGGGGCTGTGCCCCTTCAGCACGGCGTCCCTGCGGGGGGAAGGTTCACCAATTGGAGGGAGCTGACGTTTAATGTCACGAATCTTCGTCGGAATAACAGGATTGTTATAGTTAATACATCGACTGCGGGACCTGATGACTGGATCGGTCTTGATTGGATGGAAATGAGGTTAAGATCCTCCTGAGATATAGATATTCCGATAAAAAATACCGATGATGCCGATGGTGCCGATGATGAGATAGAAATGCCCCGGTTGAAATATACCGGGGCATTTGAGTACGCTTAAACCGTTACCCGGGGTTTTATTCTTTACCCGGGTATTATTCCTTGATATCGGGCAGGTTCTTCATGCTCTCTTTCATCGTGTTTTCACAGAAGTTGGCATCTTCCATACTGCCGCTAAAGTAATAATCATAAGCTGACATGTCAAAGTAACCGTGACCGCTTAGATTGAACAGTATTACCGGCGATCTGTCTTCTTCCCTGGCTTTCAGCGCTTCGTCCATGGCTGCGCGGATGGCATGCGCCGATTCCGGAGCCGGGATGATACCCTCAGCCCTGGAAAATGCGATTGCCGCTTCAAAAACGGCCTTCTGTCCATATGCCTGAGCCTCGATATATCCTTCGTGGCAGAGCTGGCTTACCAGGGGCGAGTCTCCATGATACCTGAGTCCTCCTGCATGTATTCCTTTTGGTACGAAATCGTGCCCCAAAGTATACATTTTCGCAATAGGCGCCATTTGGGCCGTATCGCCGTAATCGTAAGCATATGTGCCTTTTGTAAGCGTTGGGCATGCGGTGGGCTCAACAGCAACAGCTCTTATCTTTTTGCCTTTGAACTTATCCATAAGGAAAGGGAACGCTATTCCCGAAAAATTGCTTCCACCGCCGCAACAAGCAAATACCACGTCCGGGTATTCGTCGATCATCTCCAGTTGTTTTTTGGCTTCCAGCCCTATGATTGACTGGTGCATGCATACATGGTTTAGAACACTTCCAAGTGAATAACTTGTATCCCCATGTGTAGCTGCATCCTCGACTGCTTCACTGATTGCGATTCCAAGGCTGCCGGTGCAATCAGGGTCCTTCTCAAGGATCATCCTTCCGCTTTGGGTGGTATTGCTCGGGCTGGCGTGGATAGTCGCGCCGAATGTCTGCATGAACGAGCGTCTATAAGGCTTCTGCTGATAGCTGACCTTAACCATGTATACCGTACAGTCAAGACCAAACAAATTGGTAGCAAGGCTCAGCGCGCTTCCCCATTGTCCCGCTCCCGTCTCAGTGGCAAGCCTTTTTATTCCTGCAGCCTTATTATAATATGCCTGAGCCAGGGCGGTATTCAGCTTGTGGCTGCCTGTAGCATTGGTACCTTCGTATTTGTAGTAGATCCGGGCTTTTGTATCGAGCGCCTTTTCCAGCCTTCTTGCTCTATACAGCGGAGTGGGCCTCCATTGACGGTAAATTTCTCTTACTTCTTCAGGAATGTCGATGAACCTTTCTGCGGACATTTCCTGCATGATAAGCTCTTTTGGGAAAATGACCAGCATTTCGTCAGGAGTGGCGGGCTTGCCTGTCATTGGGCTGTAATAAGGGGCTGGTTTGTTAGGCATGTCGGCAACGATATTATACCATTGCTTCGGAATCTGACTGTCGTCCAACAGAATTTTAGTGACATTGTCTTTGCTCATCTTACTCATCTCTTCTCAACTCTCCTCATCAAAAAATTTAATTTGAATAATATATTACAATAACAGCAAAGAATTTTCAACATTTTTTTGAATTCGGCTTTGAATTTGACTTGGGTAGCATTATTTTTTATAATTGATACATCAGAATGATTTGCGTTTGTTACTGCGATGGGGGATTAACTCAGCGGGAGAGTGCCATCTTCACACGGTGGAAGTCGTTGGT
>CAZCKQ010000107.1:0-6454 GCA_964499315.1 uncultured Eubacteriales bacterium
ATCGGTAAAGACAACACAAGGATATGGCTTATAATATATTCCACCGCGATAGTTATTCGGCTGGTTTTTATACTGTATTCGGATATGCGCAAGCTCGCGCAAAGGGAAAACAGACCCCAGAGTACCATAAAAGGCCGTTTTTACGACGGGTTGATATTCGGACTGCTCGGAGCTGTACCTCTCGCGCTTCTTGAACTGCTTATAGTCTCTCTATCCTTTCAGGATTCAACTGTTGACACGATCAGGCAGCTTGCGCTGAAGACCTTGATGGGGCCTTTCTACTTTATAATAAAGATGTTCGGAGATCGGTTGGAAGGTTATGCCATAGCCACTCTGATGCTGCCCGCCATCAGCTTCCTGGGTTATCTCGCGGGCCATTTCGATATAGAAATAAGCAAATACATCAAACCGAAGCGCAAAATCCGGCCGCCATCTCAAAAATAATCATATTAGCCACCCATTCCCGAATATCATTATATTGAATCATTCTGCGGGATGGGAATTTTATGATCCTGATCATGAAAAAAACAAATCTGGTGCTGTTCGGCCTGATACTTCTTCTGATTCTGACCATCTTCAGTCTCAATATGAGCGCCGATGATGCTTCGCTTACCACTATCGGCGAAGGCGGCAAACCGTATACCGTGCTGCTCGATCCCGGGCATGGCGGGGAAGATCCCGGCGCCGTGAGCGAATACAGCGGCATGAAGGAGAAGGATATCAGCCTCAAAATCGCAATATTGCTGAGAGACTTGCTTGCAGCAGATAATTACAATCCTCTTTTGACCCGTGAAGAAGACAGGTTGGAATATGAATCGGGTGTCACGGATATACTTGAAAAAAGGCGTCAAGACCTAAAAAGACGAAAAAAGATGATGGATGAAGCCGGCGCAGATATAGTGGTGAGCATACACCTCAATAAATTCAATCAGACGCAGTATTATGGCGCTCAGGCGTTTTTCCCTCCCAAATCCGCGGAGAGCAGGAAACTGGCGGTTGAGATCCAAAAATTTCTCAGGGAGATGGTTGACCAGAGCAATACTCGTGTGGCTCTTGAAAAAAAAGAGCAGATAATCATATTAAAGGACCTTAAAACACCGACGGTGATTGTCGAATGCGGCTTTTTCTCGAACCCCGATGAAGAGAAGAATCTGGCTTCGGCAGACTACCAGCAGAAGATTGCTGAAGCGATAAAAGCCGGTATTGATAGTTATTTTAAATGACGCATTCAATTATTGCCGATGCCGTGGCAGCTAGGGATGGTAATTAATGACTTGGTTGTCTGACTTCAATATCCTTGACAACCCAAATATTGTAGTCTATAATCTATTAATTGACACGGACGGAACAAAATCAAGCTAATGCATCAAAAGCTTGATTTTTGCATTTTATGAAAAGGAGTGGCTTGAGAATGAGCGGTAAAGAGGTTGTTTTAACTTATGAAGGTTTAAAGAAACTCGAAGAAGAGCTTGAGTTCCTCAAATCCTCCAAGCGGCGGGAAATTGCCGACAAGATAAAACAGGCCATGACTTATGGCGACATCAGCGAGAATGCCGAATATGATGAAGCGAAGAATGAACAGGCACATCTTGAGAATAGGATCGCCCAGCTTGAATCCATGCTTAAGCATGCGAAGATCATTGATGAAGATGATGTAAACACTGATAAAGTGAGCATCGGTTCCAAAGTCAAACTCAAATACCTTGATACTGATGAAGAGGCAACATATTATATTGTAGGCTCAACGGAAGCCAATCCCGGCAAAAGCAAGATCTCGAACGAATCACCGGTCGGCAGCGCGCTGCTCGGACATTCAACCGGCGATGTAATCGAGGCAAAGGTTCCGGACGGCATTATCAGGTTCAAAATACTAAGTATCACCAAATAGGCCCGGAGGTAACGGCATGGTTCACGATACGCAGGACGTTAATGAAATACTTCAGATGAGAAGAAAGAAGCTGCAGGATCTGAGAGACAGCGGTAATGACCCGTTCAAAATCGCGAAATATGACGTTACCAATTCCACTTGTGAAATAATCGGTAAATTCGAAGAATTTGAAGGAAAGCAGGTATCCGTCGCCGGCAGGATGATTTCCATGCGCGAAATGGGTAAGGCGTCGTTCTGCGACATCCTTGACAGATATGGAAAAATTCAGTCGTATGTTAAGATAGATGATATAGGGCCTGAGAATTACGCTGAGTTTAAAAAATATGACATAGGCGATATCATCGGCGTTACAGGCACTGTCTTCAAGACGCACCGGGGCGAGATATCCATCAGGGCGAGCCGTTTTACCCTTCTGGCGAAATCACTTACGCCGCTGCCTGAAAAATGGCATGGCCTCAAGGATATCGATATAAGATACCGCCAGAGGTATGTCGATCTTATCGTAAATCCGGATGTGCGCAGTACATTTGTGCTGAGGAGCAAAATAATCCGTGAGCTCAGGAAATACCTCGACGAAAAAGGGTTCCTCGAGGTGGATACACCGCTTCTCAATACAATACCGGGGGGCGCTGCCGCAAGACCTTTCATTACTCACCACAACACCCTTGATATTGACCTTTACCTCAGGATCGCGCCTGAATTATATCTTAAAAGGCTTATTTGTCGGCGGGTACGAAAAGGTTTATGAAATGGGGCGCGTCTTCAGGAATGAAGGCATATCGATAAAGCACAACCCGGAATTCACCATTTTGGAAGTATATCAGGCGTATACCGATTACAACGGGATGGCTGAGCTGGCGGAGGATATGATAACGCAGACCTCGTTGAATGTCCTTGGTACACTTGAATTAACATATCAGGGTGTTAAAATAGACTTAAGACCTCCTTGGAAGAGGATCACAATGATCGATGCAGTCAGGCAGTATACCGGCTTAGACTTCGATTCGTTCAATGATGCGGCGGCCGCCGCTTCTGCTGTTGAGAGCATAGGCCTTAAGGCAAAAAAAGACGCGACATGGGGCGAACTGCTCTATGTTGTTTTCGAAGAAATGGTGGAAAAACAGCTTGTAAACCCGACCTTTATCTTGGATTATCCGGTGGAGGAATCCCCCCTTGCCAAACGAAAGGCGGACAAGCCCGGTCTTACCGACAGGTTTGAGCTGTTCATCGCAGGCAGGGAGACGGCAAATGCGTATTCGGAGCTGAATGATCCGGTCGATCAGCAAGAGAGGTTCCTTTCCCAGGTGAAAAAGCGGGAAGCCGGGGATGATGAGGCAAACATGATGGACGATGATTTCGTCAACGCGCTTGAATATGGGCTGCCGCCTACAGGCGGGCTTGGTATAGGCATTGACAGGCTTGTGATGCTTCTGACAGACTCTGCTTCTATCAGGGATGTCCTGCTTTTTCCGACAATGAAGCCTAAGATATAAGAATGACAGGTTTTTAACCAGAGGGGGGCAGGTGTATGATCGACAGAAAAGAAGCCTGCAAAATTTTGAATGTCAGGGAAGATGCGACAAAAGCAGATGTCCAGCGTCGTTATTCGATAATCCTGAAAAAATACAGATCAGTCGAAAGCGTATCAAATGAGTCTGACAAGGCTGAACTTGACAGAGTCACACTCGCGTATAACCTTTTAATGGGGTATGATACGGATGATCCCCAGGCTGAAGCTATAAATAACAGACCGCCCAGTGTTTTGCTCAAGAAAATGGGCATAGATGAAAAAAAGGCGGGTAATTTCCTTTACTACCATAAATACCATATCATTGTCGGGATAATCCTGCTTCTATTTGTCGCTTTTTCGTTAAAAAGCTGTCTGAGCCGCATTCCGGCTGATTTCAGCATGGCTTTGATAGGGAAGATCTACTGCATGGATACTGAAGTGCTCAAGAAGAATATCATGGATAAGTATCCCGGAATAAAAGAAATCGATATCAGGAGCGTTCCGTTTGCAAGTGTAGAAGAAAATTTTCAACAGGAAAGTGCCATACAGTCGCTTGCCGCCATACTTTTCTCCATTGCCGATACCGATGTCTTCATAGTGGATCGTGAGCGTTTCGAAAAACACGGTACGCGGGGTTCTTTCTCCAGGCTTGAGGATATCCTTGCTGAAGCAGGTTTACCCGTTGATGACAGCAGGGCAATAATGCTTGCGCCTGATCATGAGGCCGGCAGCGAAGGCATATATGGTTTTGATGTGACTGCAAGCCCGATCTTTGGTGATTCGCAGATCGCCGGCGAGGAGTTCATCTTCGCCGTCGGCGTGAAAGCAAAGAATAAGGATAAGGCCGCGAGTGTGCTGAAAATACTGGCGGGCGTAAAATAATTATCAGGAGCATGAGCAGGATGCAATTTAATGATTTGATTGAGATAGCGCTTCCCTTCAAAGCTGAATTTATCAGTGTCGCTAGGCTGGCCGTATCAGGCGTTGCCAGCAGGATGGGATTCGACGTCGAGGCGATCGAAGATATAAAAGTTGCCGTAGCGGAGGTTTGCAGCAGGTTTGTCAATGCCGGAAGTGCAACCGCCGGCTGCTATAGAATTGCGTTTAAAATCGGCCGGGACCGGTTGGTGATAGCCTTCGACAGCGACGATAAGGACTTGAAATGCATCTTCGCCCAAAAGTCGGACGCCCTTGGAATATCGATAATCAAGGCCTTAATGGATGATATCGATTTGTGCGTGAGCAGCAATTCCATTTTTATTATGGAAAAATCAGTACAGGATTCCGACAGGTGAGCGGTTGTCTATGAATGCGGAAAACAGCGGCGCCCGGGTACTGCAAACTAATAGCGGAGAAGATGAGCTATTCCGGAATTATATAGAAGCCCCTTCCATTGAAAATAGAAACTTAATTGTAAACCAATATCTGTATCTCGCCGATGTCATATCAAGAAAATTCACAAACAGGGGCGTCGAGTATGACGATATCCGTCAAGTTGCCGCAATCGCCCTGATAAAAGCCGTGGAGCGTTTTGACCCTGAAAAAGGCGTGAAGTTAATCAGTTATGCGACTCCAACCATCATCGGAGAGATAAAGAGGTTTTTCCGGGATAAGGGTTCGATCATAAGGATACCAAGGCAGATTTATGAGGTTTATAAGAAGGTGAACCAGACGAAGGATCATTTGTCAAATGTGCTCCAGAGGTCGCCTAAGGTCGACGAAATAGCACAATATCTGAATAACAGCGAGGAAGCCGTACTTGAAATCATCGAATCACGGAATGCCGGCAGTGTTCAGTCGTTCGACAATAATGCGCATTCTGAAGATGAGTTGGAATTGAACGAAACCATCGGCGAGAACGATTCTACCTATGAGAAAATAGAAAACAGGGATTTTCTTGAGAAAAGCATGGATAGATTCAGCCAATCCGAGAAAGAATTCATAAGGGCGAGATATTTTGATGGCATGACGCAGAAGCAAATTGCAGAAAAACTCGGTGTGTCGCAGATGTATATCTCGAGGATGGAACGGAGGATTCTGAGCAAGTTCAGGAGTATCCTCGAAAAGTAATTAAACATGTTGACAACGCAACAAAGCGCGTGTTAATATGTAAAAGCTGTCTGTTGGAGGGCAGCGGACGGACCTTGAAAAGTGAACAGTGTATGGCCAGTATATGAATGTAATCAAGGAGCCAAAAGGAGCTCTTAAGGTGTATAGAATAACTTGAGGGTTTGATCCTGGCTCAGGACGAACGCTGGCGGCGTGCTTAAAACATGCAAGTCGAACGGAGGCAATAGCAATATTGCCTTAGTGGCGGACGGGTGAGTAACGCGTGGGCAACCTGCCCTGTACAGGGGGATACCACTGGGAAACTAGTGTTAATACCGCATAATACAATCTTACGGCATCGTAGGGTTGTCAAAGGAGAAATCCGGTATGGGATGGGCCCGCGTCCGATTAGCTAGTTGGTGAGGTAACGGCCCACCAAGGCGACGATCGGTAGCCGAACTGAGAGGTTGATCGGCCACATTGGGACTGAGACACGGCCCAGACTCCTACGGGGGGCAGCAGTTGGGGATATTGCTCAATGGAGGAAACTCTGAAGCAGCGACGCCGCGTGAAGGATGAAGGTTTTCGGATTGTAAACTTCTTTGACCGGGGACGAAAAATGACGGTACCCGGAAAACAAGCCACGGCTAACTACGTGCCAGCAGCCGCGGTAATACGTAGGTGGCGAGCGTTGTCCGGAATTACTGGGTGTAAAGGGCGTGCAGGCGGTTATATAAGTCAGGTGTGAAATCCCGCGGCTCAACTGCGGAATTGCATCTGAAACTATATATCTTGAGTGCCGGAGAGGAAAGCGGAATTCCTAGTGTAGCGGTAAAATGCGTAGATATTAGGAGGAACACCAGTGGCGAAGGCGGCTTTCTGGACGGCAACTGACGCTGAGGCGCGAAAGCGTGGGGAGCAAACAGGATTAGATACCCTGGTAGTCCACGCTGTAAACGATGGATACTAGGTGTAGGGGGTATCGACCCCCTCTGTGCCGGAGTTAA
>CAZCKQ010000108.1:0-6401 GCA_964499315.1 uncultured Eubacteriales bacterium
CGTTTTTATCGTATAGAACTCCTTTGCCATGATAAAAGGAATTTGCAAAATCCCCGCTGTATTTAATCTTGCCGTTTTCATAATATAACGTGCCTTTCCCGGAGTATTTACCGTCCTGCCATTCGCCCTCGTATATTTTTTTGCCGTTTTTATCGTATGACGTGCCCTTCCCGTTAAGCTTTCCGTCGGCAAAAACTCCTTCGAGAACGAGCGCGCCTTCTATGTAATACTTACCCTTACCTTCATATTTGCCATCTTTCCAGCCGCCTTTGTACGAAATATTTCCGTCATCATCATATTCCGTCCCGTTTCCGTCCTTCTTGCCGTCCTTCCACTGGCCGTCATACACAAGCTTACCGTTGGAACGGTAGTATTTCCCCCTGCCGTTTTCCTTATTGTCCTTATACCCTCCCTCATACTTAATCCTGCCGTCCGAATAATACAGCTTCTTTGCACAGCCGGTCAGAACTATGCTGAACACGACAAATAAAGCTATGACCAACACAATCGACCTGTGCTTATGTACTAACTGCGTGATATTTTTCATAAGATACCTCCTCTTTTTTTATAAAGACGAAACTTGCCTGGACCTAAGAATCACTCAGATATATCCTGCAGTATTGCACGGGTTCACCTCCATAGACAAAATCCGAATCTGCAATAAAGTACACCTCGTAACCGTCGAACTCATACCCTATCACGCTATAATAATAGAGTTTATACTCCCCGGTTTCAGTCCAATACTCTATGCCACCCTTGATCTGCGGCTTCCCCAGAACAGCTTTGATCTCGTCAAACGTCATCCCTGCCCTTACGCCGTTTATAGTATAGTCTTCATTGCATTGAACATATTGCACCTGGGATAAATCAGCGCCCTCCACATCAGTATCTTCAGGATAAAAGGCCAGCATAAGTCCCTTGTCCGAATAATCAAATCCTTCAAGAGCGTCTGACCTGAAAACATTGCCGCCGTTGTATATCCAGAATTCCCTTACCAGCCCTTTTACGGTATAATCCGGTCCTATCCGCGCCAACACCATAGCTTTATTCATGCGGAGAAGCTCAAGCAAATATTGCAAGTCATCCTCGGTTTCAGGTACCGGCGTGCTGACTGCCTGCTTTGTATAATCACGGGTAAAAACAACTTTCTCGCCGTCAAAATCGTAATCTAAAAATGCTTCCAGATACACCGTGCCTGAAATTATATTCTCCAGAATCATCCACCTGTATTGCTTGCCGTCAATATCAATGATGACGGTCCCATCTCCCACATCGTAATCATATTCGTATGTGCCATTATACGTTTCGTCATCAGATGCGCTGTAATACTGCACATTGCCGTCGTTATCAAAGTTCAGCGTACCCATCGTCCCGTCCCTGTGATACCACATGCCCACAAAAGGATTGTCCGGGTTTCCATCTTCTTCATTTATATCCGGCGTCTCCGTATCTTCCGGTACGGGTGTTGTTGTGGGTGTGGCGGTGGGAGTGGCGGCAGGCGTTTCAGCGGGTGATTCTTCCATCTCCGTTAATACTCTCTCAACGGCGTTTTTCGCGTTGATGCGCTTCCATCCGTAAGTTCCGCCGCCGAACTTTACGCTTATGCTGTCGGCGGTTTCGCGTAAAATATTAGCTACATTGTCCGCGGTGAGCGACGGGTCTATCTGCAAAAGCAGCGCGGCCAGCCCCGAAACGAACGGCGTCGCAAGGGAAGTGCCTTCCCTGTAATCATATGATTTTGTCAACAGGCCAAAGAGAGACTTTTCCTGCACAATAGTTGTATATATATTGCTTCCCGGGGCAGCGACCCATGGCGAATCCGGGTCATTTGAAAAGTTGGAAGACTGCCCGTTTGAATATACCGAAATGTCGTCCGACTCATCCGTCGCGCCGACGGATATAACATGCTCAAAAGAGGCCGGAAAATCGAGTGTGCTCTCTCCGCTCTCCTCCCCCACGCCGGCGACGACAACTATATCTTTATCCTTTACGGCAGCGTTCGCTACAGCGGCTGCCAAGCCCGAATCCATAAGCAGGCTTTTCTGATATTCAGGGGATATGTTGGCGGCGATGCTTATGCTGATCACGTCCACGCCCGCATCCACTGCCCATTGTATGGCGGCGGCAAGCCGGTCGGGCGGTATCTCTCCGTTTTTATCCATGACCTTGAGCGGTAATATCTTCACACCCGGCGCGACGCCGTTTATTCCCTCTTTGTCTACCGCCGCGGCGATTATACCGGAGACTTGTGTCCCGTGCGTTCGTTTATTATCTTCATTCTTGTGGTCCATGGACATCCCCTTTCTCGGTATATACGGACCCACATAAGAATCATTGTCCCCGAAGTCCCAGCGGAATTTTCCCCCCGAATCTGATAAAAAGCTGTCTTCCAACTCGGGATGATTAAGGTCGAACCCTGAGTCTATCACTGCGACCGTCACCGGCTTCAAGTCTATTCCCCGCTCCCTGATGATCTCCCACGCCTCGGGCAGCATGATACGCTCAAAGCCCCATTTCTGGTCTTTTTTCAGCGTTACGATATCGTACGAATCAGGCGGAGAGTCAGCAAGCTCCGCGTAAAACTCCGGGGCAGCGGCCTCCACCTGCGGCAGGCCTTTTAACACACCGACAGCTTCCATGATGCCCACGCCGTCTCTGTCCTCCCCGAATTTTATGTAATATCCCACATCGGGTATGTGTCCCGTAATTGTTCCGCCCACCGCCTTTGCGGCCTGTTCCATGCTTTCTGAAGATGTGCCCTCTTTAAAGCGCACAAATACAATTTGCGCAGATACCCTTTCTCCGGTATCCAGTTCCGCAGTGCGGGTGCTATCGTACTCTGGCAATATGTAGCCTTCATCTTCGGGTATTGCCGTGCCGCTTTCCATGAAAGCCGTGTCCGATTCCTTAGCGCCGCCGGAAAATGGATCGAGAAACAGCAGAACTGCCACACCCGCAAGCACGACCATCGCTGTGATAATTGCGGCAAATTTTATTTTTTTTGAGCAATACCGGCAATGCATTTATTATTCTCCTTTTTGATTCTACCTTTTTATATAATCTCTCTCGATCTTCGTATTTTTTAAGCCTGCCAGGGGCGAGAAATCGGTTATCCCTATGTTGTCCTGAATGTGCAGTTCCTCTAGGCCTGTCAACCCCGCCAGTGGGGATATGTCGGTCAGGTTGTTTGAAATCAGATATAGCACCTTGAGGTTTGTAAGTCCTGAAAGGGGGCGTATATCGATTACTCCGTTCGCATTCAGCCAAAGCACTTCAAGATTTTTAAGCCGGCTCAAAGAAGCAATATCCGTGATTTTATTGAATCCAAGTATAAGCTTTTTCAGTTTGGTAAGGTTCTCCAGTGCAGAGAGATCCCGAATCAGGTTTTCATTTAAATCAAGGTCTTCCAGGTTTGTAAGGTTCCCAAGAGCATGGATGTTGCTTAGTTTGTTTCTCACCATATCAAGCTCTTTTAGCGAAGTATTATTTTTTAGCGGCGAAATATCCGTCACATTGTTGTCGCGAAGATTAAGTGTCTCAAGTAAGAACATATCGCTCAAAGGCCTGATGTCCGTTATTTTGTTGCTGGATAGGAAAAGTGTTTTGAGCTTTGTTTTCCCTTCCAAGCCTGAAATGTCGTTGATATCATTGTTATGGAGTATAACCGTCTCAAGATCCGGCATATTTCTTAAAGCATTCAAGTTCTTAGCTTTATTTAGGTAGAGGATAAGGATTCGTAACCGCGTCATGTTTTCCAAGGCGGATATATCCTCGATTTCATTGAATGACAAATCTATACCCTCAAGTTGCGTCAATCCGCTTAAGCTTGTTATGTCTCTGATTTCATTCCCCTTCATAGCTAAGTGTTTCAGTCCTGTCGGCAGCTTCAGCCCGGATAGGTCGCTTATCTGATTGTAATCAAGACATAGTGTCAACAGATTATTAAGCGGTGACAGGTCGGCAGTTGATACTATCATGTTGCGCTTCAAATCGACATGAACCAGATTATTCAATTCAACGAGTTGGCTGATGCTGCTGATCTTGTTATAGCAGATGACAAGCTGCTTCAGGTTTTTAAAGTGTTTGACGTCTTCCAGCGACGTAATCGCGCCGCACCCCTGGTATTCAGTTCCGTCTATGTCATAATATTTTGGACCTTCTCTTATGTCCGGCATGGGGAAATTAGGTTCGTACTCTGACCCCGTGATTTCCTTTACAGACTTGCCATAAATATAGAGCTCATCAATTTTTAAGAGGTCGGAGGCGTAAATCAGCCCATCTGGTCTGTTAAGTATCTGCCGTATGCACTTTTCAAATTCGGCGTCAGCAAAATTAACCGGAATATCCTGGCTTTCCTCAGTTATATCGATTTGAGCATCGATTTCAGTCGACCGACTTGTCTCTTCCGCAGTTGTTTCGTATTCTATACCGACGGTCTTTTTTTGGTTGGCATTATGTATCACCACGGGAGCCGCAATCGCGGAAAGCGCCAATACGCCGGACACGGCGCCGGCGATTATTTTTTGATTCAGTGGGAGAGAGGCGATATTGTTCAGAATATTCGGGACAATATTCATTCCCTGAGAACTGAGTAGATTTGAGAGTAGTTCCGAAAGCAGGTTTTGGGCTTGCGCTTCGTGCATGGAATTCTCGCTGGCGGACATTTCGAGTAATCGGGAAAGGGCAGGGATTGAGGCGACCCCGTAAAATCTTTCAGCTTTGGCTTCAAATTTTTCAACGCCATCTTTAATTTGCCTGCGTGCATAAAACAACCTGCTCTTTACAGTATTCACAGGGCATTCCATGACAGATGCTATCTCTTCAACTTTGAGACCTTCATAGTAGAAGAGGACGACCGATATCCTCTGTTCGTCCGGGAGACTGTCGATAATCGACATAATCATACCGCGTGTTTCGGCTTTATCGAGTACGGATTCCGGGATGAAATCCTCCTCGGTATCCATTTTTTCTTTAATGCTTTCATCTTCATCGTAAGACAGCATTTTTCCAGCTTGCTTTTCCCAAAAACGCTTGCATTTGTTTATCGTGATCTTACACAGCCACGCAAAAAACGCTTCCTCATTCTTTAGCTTCCTGATATTCTGAAATACCGATAAAAATGTCTCTTGAACCACATCCATAGCATCGTCTGAATTCTTAACGGTTTTCAGGGCAAGAAAGTACACCGGTTTATGGCATATCCTGAAAATTTCTTCAAGAACCTTGCGGTTACCTTTTCTGGCTTTGAGAACAAGCGCCGTGAGCAGTTCTTTATCCATATAAATCCCCCCTTTTTGTACTGACACCAATAAGAGCGGATAAATTGCTTTTTGGTTTTAAATAACAAGACGAGTATAACCAATTCGACAGTTTATTGCAATTAACTGCCAGAAAAGGGCTTTCACCCTCCGCTACTTTCTTCTGTTATTTTATTGCTATGATATAATTATTCCGGGCGGTGAAGCATTGTATGAATTACGATGAGATCGTGAAAAAATGGCGGCAGGAACCGGTTTCAACTGCTGTGGATATAGACTTCAAGCTCCATAATTTCCGGATTTTATTCGCATACCATTCCGGGAAGATCGAAAATGAAGATATCGATTACAATGATACGCGCGAGATATTCGAAAATGGGAAGGTCTCGAACTACACCGGGGATATACGTACTCTGTTCGAGCAGAAGAATCAAAAGGATTGCTATGAGATGCTAAAGCCGCATATTGCCGGCAGGACGCCTCTTTCAACCGGTTTGATAAAAAAGATCCATTACGAGCTGAGCAAGGGGACATATGATGAAAGCCGTTTTGCCAAAGGTGAAAGGCCGGGCGAGTTTAAAAAGCATGATTATGTGGTCGGCATTATGGACGTCGGATCCGATGCTGCGGATGCAGAAAATGAGCTGGCCGGAATATTGGAAGAAGTAAACTCATATTCCTGCATCGCCGGAGAGTCTGATAGCACCGGTGCCGGAAGCGATATTTTAAAAGCGGCGGCTTATCTCCATGCCGGCTTTGAAAACATCCATCCTTTTGCTGACGGGAACGGGCGTGTCGGCAGGACGGTCATGAACTATTATCTGATGATCAACGGCCATCCGCCAATTGTCATCTTTGAGGAAGACAGAAAAGAGTATTATAAGGCCCTTGAGCAATTCGACAGGGATGAGGATCTTAGCCCGCTGATAGCGTTTCTCATTTTACAGACTGAAAAGACTTGGAGCAGGAAATAGATCATATTCAGCAAAACAGGTCAAGAAGACGGCAGCCTTCCGGTGGTATCATTTTATCGGAGGTGAGGGCATATCAAGGATGCCTTATATGAGCCCATTGGGATGTGGCTGCCGCAAAACCTGCGCAAGCCCGGCACGTCGGTTTACGCCCAGGGCGTCGAAGTATCGG
>CAZCKQ010000109.1:0-6357 GCA_964499315.1 uncultured Eubacteriales bacterium
ATAATATCATGGCGTCCAGATTGTGTTTATCCAAGTACTCCCTTATTCTTTGTTGCTTTTCCTTTACTTCCATAACATCCGGAATATTCATCTCCGTCCCATTACCTCCCTATTTCAGGATTTTCCAGAATATCTTTCAACTTCTTCATAAAACGCGCCGCCAAAGCCCCGTCTATCACCCTGTGGTCAACAGAAAGCGTCAGGTTCATGACCGGTTTGATAACTACGGAGCCGTTCTCAGCCCAGGGAGCTTCCGACGCCCTTCCCACCGCCAGGATCGCGCATTCCGGAGGGTTGACGATCGCCGTGAACTCATCGATATAATAGGCTCCAAGATTTGAAATGGTGAATGTCCCGCCGGTAATGTCATCATAAGCAAGATTTCCTTTTCTTGCCTTGTCAGCCAACTCGCGTGCAATGGCGCTGATCTCCTCAATGCCTTTGCTGTATGCATCCTTAACCACAGGCACTATAAGCCCGTTATCCACATCTACTGCAAATCCGATATTTATCTGGTCATTCAGGGTGATTATGTCATTTTCAAATGTTGCGTTAATCGCGGGGAATTCATGGATGGCAGCAGCCGCACACTTGATTATGATGTCGTTCAGCGTACATTGCGCATACTGTTTTTTTATCTGGAATATCCTGCTCGCATCGACCGATATCCTGAAATATGCATGAGGTATTTCGCGCTTGCTTTGTGACATCCTCTGCGCTATTACCTTTCTCTTTCCGGACAGTGGAATCGTCTTCTCCGTCTTATTCTCTGTCTTACCGGACGATATGGCGGCAAGAATGTCCTCCTTGACGATCCGGCCGCCCGGACCTGTCCCCTTGATCTTCGTGTAATCGATTTTATTCTCCAAAGCAATTTTCCTGGCAAGAGGCGAGATGACCACAGTTCCGGCTCCCGGCGCGTCAACTATTCTGCCTGCGTCTCCCGTGACTTTGTTCGCTGCGTCTCCCTTGGCATCCACCTCAGCATCGTTTGCGGCATTTCCCGCCGTACCACCTGTCGTGCCGCCTGCGGCAACTCCTGCAGGGCTGCCTTCAATTTGCCGCGATGAATCGCTTGCAGAATCTCCGACGACACAGATAGGCGCCGTGATCTCTTTTTCATCACCCTCATTTGCAAGTATCTCTATCACATACCCGTCAATAGGCGATTCTACTTCCGAATTTATTTTATCAGTCTCAATCTCAACAATTACTTCGCCGGCTTTAACACTATCCCCGACTTTTTTATGCCACTTGGTGATTACCCCGTGAGTCATCGTCAAACCAAGCTTGGGCATGATAATGGTCTGATTCATAAAAAGCGAGCCTCCAGCCTCGAAACATTTGTCTTTCTAGAACATCTCTCTTATAGCGGCAACTATCTTATCGACACTTGGCAGCACATAATTCTCCAGATCCGGACTGAAAGGCATGGGACATTCCATGCATCCCATCCGTTTCACAGGCGCGTCAAGGTAATCGAATGCCTTTTCTGCTATGACCGCGGCGACTTCCGCTACAACGCCGCATGTCGGGTAAGTCTCCTGCAGGCAGAAAGCCTTGCCTGTCTTTTTGACAGAATTTATTATGGCATCGGTATCCATCGGCTTGATAGTCCTCAGGTCCAGCACTTCGACGCTTATCCCGTCCTTTTCAAGGATCTCGGCTGCCTTCAATGCAAAATGAACCATATATGCATGAGTTATGATAGTGACATCCTTGCCTTCACGTTTTATGTCCGCCTTTCCGAGCGGCACTACGAAATCCGGATCATCCGGCACTTCGCCCGACATCGCGTAACATATGCGATGCTCGAGGAAGATAACAGGGTTATTGTCCCTTATAGCCGCTTTGATCATGCCTTTCGCATCGGCAGGCGTCGAAGGCGCAGCAACCTTCAGACCCGGAATGAACGCAAACCATGATTCAAACATGTGTGAATGCTGCGCGGCGGCCGAACCAAAAGCTCCGCACGGGAGCCGCATAACCATCGGGATGCTTAGAGACCCGCCGAACATGTATCTCATATTAGCAGCCTGGTTGACCAATTGGTCGCTTGCGATGGTAACCCAATCCCCGAATTGCAACTCGACTATAGGTCTGAGGCCTGTCGCGGCCGCGCCCACCGCGGCGCCGGTATATCCGGCTTCTGATATGGGCATGCAAATAATCCTTTCGGGGCCAAACTCTTCTATCATACCTTTCGAAACGCCGAAAGCCCCGCCATAGTGGCCTATATCAAGCCCGAGGAATATTACGTCCTTGTCGCGCCGCATCTCTTCCGATATGCCTGCGCCCAAAGCTTTAGAATATGAAATGATGCTCATAATACCACCTCCGCGTAAACGTCCTGTAATGCACTTTCCAGTACCGGTTTCGGACTCTTCTCACCGAACTCCACGGCTTTATCGATCTCCTGCTGTACTTCCATCTCGATTTGATCAGCCGATTTTGTGTCCAAGACGCCTTCGCTCAACAACCTGGACCGGTAAAGCTTTATCGGGTCCTTATCCTTCCATGACTGTATTTCTTCCTTGGTCCTGTAAGTATCAGGTTCTCCGGTGAAATGCGTGTAATGCCTGTATGTCTTGCATTCTATCAACGAAGGCCCCTTCCCGCTCCGCGCTGCATCGGCCGCCTTCTTTACCTCATAATAGACAGCCTCCGGATCGTTGCCGTCGACAATTGAACCTGGCATATCATACGCCGCAGCCCTGATAGCGATATCCTTGACTTTCCTGACGTCGGTCTGTCTGGTGCCGACGCCGTAGAGGTTGTTCTCACAGACGTAAACCACGGGGAGGTCGAATGCCGAAGCTATGTTCAGGGATTCATGAAACGTGCCCTGATTGCTTGCCCCGTCGCCGAAGAAACATACGCAAATCCTGCCGTTTTTACGGTATTTGCAGCTTAACGCCGCACCTGTGGCGATCGGGATTCCGGCGCCTACTATACCGTTGGCCCCGAGCATGCCGATCTCAGGATCGGCAATGTGCATGGATCCTCCTTTGGCCTTGCAATATCCGGTCTCCTTTGCAAAAAGCTCTGCCATAGCCTTATTGATATCGCCGCCCTTTGCGATCAGATGACCGTGCCCCCTGTGCGTCCCGGTGATGTAATCATCCTTGTTTATCGCTGCACATGCACCGACGGCGACGGCTTCTTCGCCGGCATACAAATGGAAAAAGCCGGGAAGCCTGCCTTTCAGATCAAGCTCCCTGACTTTTTCTTCAAACATCCTTATCCTGAGCATATCCTTATACATCTTGATCTTGACTGAAGAATCCATTTATTTTTCACCTCTGTTTTCGGTTATCTTCACTTGCATGCTTTTCACTTAATACTTTTACTTAATGCTTTTAAAAACCTCTTTGATTACCTTTTCTGTGCTGTATGTTGGTTCGAACTCGAATCCGACATAGCCGTCGTATCCGATTTCCCTCAAATTCTTGAATATGTTCTTGAAGTTGATCTCGCCCGTCCCCGGCTGATGTCTGCCCGGAACGTCCGCGATATGGATATATCCGATAGCATCCAGATTATCTTTGATGGTCTGGATGATATTGCCTTCCATAATCTGCATGTGATAAATATCATACAAGGCCTTTATATTCTTGGACCCAATCTCCCTCACCATATCGAAGGCGGGTTTGGAATGGCTCAGGTAATAGCCCTTATGGTCCACATAGATATTCAACGGCTCGATCACCAGCGTAATCCCGGCCTGCTCTGCGAATGGCCTGAGGGTGTTCAATACGGTCCTGATGCTGTTTATCTTGTCCTCTTCGGGAATCTGATAAGGCGGTTCGAGGACGGTGCGGTCTTCCTTGAGTATATCGGTCATGAGGAAAAGGTGTTTCGCGCCGAGTTTTTTTGCCGCTTCCAATGATGTTTTAACACCGCTTATGTACAATTCATTGTCCTTTGGATCGATCATCCTGCCTTCGATGTTTCCTTGGAAAATGCATACTTCAAGGCCTGTTTCCCTGAGCGCTCCGGCGATCGCGTCGATATCCTTGGGCTGCCACAGCCAGAATTCGACTCCATTAAAGCCTGATTTCTTAGCCTTTCTGATCCTTTCGATAAAGTCATACTCCTGATAAAGCATTTCGATACATGCGGAATACTTCATAAATCAAGACCTCCTCAAGATTATTTATTATAATTTATAACGTTTTTGAAAACGTTTCGAATCCTATTAACAGTATACTATCACCCTGTTACTTATGATGTCAAATCCGAAAAAACTGTTTTGCATTGTCGTAAAGCATTCTTTTTGCAATCTCCAAGGCCTCGCCTTTTGATATGTAGCCTTTCTGAACCTTGTTTGAAAGCGCAAGGGCAATGTCCTCCCGCGCGATTTTCAGATGGCCGCAGGCGCCTTCGACAAAGCAGTAGTCTCCGCCGAAACCGAATATCTTATTCGCAGGGACAGTGTCCAAGAGCTCCTCGATTATCCTGACCGTATACTCTCTGGAAATTATATGCGCCCAGCACAAATCTGCATTTACATTCCTGAAATTCTTTACGATGGAGCACAGTTCTCCGGCATACGGATAACTCGCGTGGAAGATATCGAACCTCGCCCTGGGATACTCCATGAAGAGGTTAATAAGATTGACAGGATTCGAATTAGGGAGCACGTTGCCGTTGCCTTCCTGCAAACCGGTATGGAATTGCACCGGGATATCAAGCTCCGCCGCAGTCTGGATCACAACATGCATCAGATAATCCTCAAGGGGCTTTGTCGGGCAATCGACAGGAGCGTACTCATACCAGCCCATAAAATCCTTTGTCGACAATATCCTGTTGAAAACCCTTTCCGCATCAGCGAAATCAGTCCTGTCATACCTTATGATGCGCCTATATGCCTGCGCGCATTTAAAGCATGCTATACCGTGCTCCTTTTTGCTTTTTGCAATATAGTCCTTAATGAAGGCGGCCCAGTCCGAAAGGCTATTGATGGAAACGTTGTAATTCTTTTCGACGCCGAGAATCACATCTCTGCTTTTGATCAGGAGAAATCTTTCCAGATCCAGAGTCGAGACGAATAACTGCCTGTCGCAATTGACATCGGAATCAAGGATGCTCTTCTCAATATTGCAGATATCCTTCAGGACATGCTTGTAAAGCCCTTTTTGGTTTTTTGCCTTTAATCTGCGGTCGATCTCTTTGTATGTGTCTTCGTTGATATCGTCGATCCCATAGATTATTTCGGTTGCATATAAAAGCGATTTGCAGTAGGTCGTGTTTCTGGCCTTTTTCCAATAAGGGCTGAAGACTGACCATTTCTTATCAAGGTCGTCAGATTCGCTCTTCAGAAATTGCATTTCATCATCGGACATGCCGGCTGATATCAGGTCGCATGATGCATAATGCGCCATATAAACATTGAAGAGATCCACTTTACGCTTTACACGCACATCTTCTTTCTCGATATGCTCATGCGTATCAATGACCGGCATCTCACGGATGGAGTCAAGCAGCTCGGTGTAGACACCATTATTCATAATAATAACACCGCCCGTATGGACTATATTAAATCTATTTCAGGTTTTTAACAACCGTATCGACAATGTATTTGCTTGTAAGGTTGTACCTCTCCATCTGCTCTTCATATGTGCCGATGGGCCCGAAGCTATCCGGCAGACCTACCCGGACGAGTTTGGGCGCATTGCCCTGCTCGGCCATGACCTCGGCCACCGCGGCGCCAAGACCGCCTATAATGCTGTGCTCTTCAGCCGATACGATGAGTCTGGTCTCTTTGACCGCCTTTTTAATTACATCTTCATCTATGGGCTTGATGGTGTGCATGTTGACGACCCTTGCCGAAATGCCTTTCTTCTTCAGCAGCTCGGCCGCTTCCATTGAAATCGCTACCAGCGTGCCTGTGGCGATAATGGCGACATCCTTGCCTTCAGTCATTGTGATGGCTTTGCCTATTTCGAAATCATAATCCTTGCGGTAAGCTATCGGGTTATTCCTGCCTCCGGTCAGCCTCAGATATATGGGTCCCTTGAATTTGATGGAAGCCCATGTGGCTTTAATAACCTCAAGGCTGTCAGCCGGAGAAACGATGGTGATATTCGGGCAGGCCCTCATTATCGAGATATCCTCGACCGCATAATGCGTGTTGCCCAGCGTCCCCATCACCACACCGCCATCGGCGGCCAGTATCTTGACATTTGCCTTCTGATAGCCTACATCCGTCCTGACCTGCTCGCAGCACCTCATTGCGGCAAAAGCGGCAAAAGTCGTAGCCATGACGGTCTTGCCTGCAAGCGCCATTCCGGCTGCTATACCTATGAGATTCTGCTCCGCGATCCCCACATTGAAGAATTTATGAGGATATTTCTG
>CAZCKQ010000110.1:0-6264 GCA_964499315.1 uncultured Eubacteriales bacterium
CTTTTTTTTCATAATAATATTTCCCGGTGACGCCGCATGCATATACTACCGGAACACCCAGATAATCGTCGGTATAGCCTCTGGCGGCGGCGCCATCAATGTTCTGATCGGTAATGTAAGCCTTTGCGCCGTAAGACTTGAGTTTATCAACCAGTATCTTTGCAAAAATCGGGTGTATGGTCGAATATCCGATGCCTCTGCCGAGATGCATTTTTATAGCAACCAGCTTGCCTTTCACGGCAGCTTCCAAGCCCATCCTGTCTATGATTCTGCCGAATCTTGCCGGAAGCGTCATTTCAGCGCTGTAACGCTCATATTCGATTGGTGAAAACAAAACCTCTGAGCTCATATATTAATAGTTGGCTGCCTTTATTGAGAAATATGCCTTTGGATGATCACATACGGGGCATTTCTCAGGCGCTTCCTTGCCATGATGTATATGGCCGCAATTGGTGCAGATCCAGGCTTGACTATCCTTTCTGCTGAATACGGCGCCTTCGGTGATATTTGCCAGCAGCTTTCTGTATCTTTCTTCGTGCTCTTTTTCGATAGCCGCCACCGACTCAAAAAGATAAGCTATTTTGTCAAACCCTTCCTCCCGGGCAGTCTTCGCAAATCCGGCATACATGTCGGTCCACTCATAATGCTCTCCAGCAGCTGCATCCTTGAGATTCTCGACAGTCTCGGGAACGGCTCCCCCGTGAAGGATCTTGAACCATATCTTGGCATGCTCCTTTTCGTTATTGGCAGTCTCTTCGAAAAAAGCCGCTATCTGATTAAAGCCTTCCTTTATCGCTTTTGATGCATAATACGTGTATTTATTCCTTGCCTGAGACTCACCGGCGAATGCCGCCAGAAGATTAGCCTCGGTCTTTGACCCTCTTAATTTCAATTCCATAATCCAACTCTCCTTTCCGACAGAAGCGGATAACTGAAAATCTGCGATTGATATATTGATATTAAGAATTATTATACAAAAAAAACGCTCTGTAAGGAATATTTCAGAATAATAATATTTCAAAATAATTATTTTGCTATTATTTTGCTATCGCCTTACAAACTATTCATGATATCGGAAACCTGGACAGTCAGCCCCTTGAAGCACATGGATTCTGCACGCTCGGACAGCTTATAAACCATGACTTTGTCAATTTTTCTGTCGGCGAATGAGAATATTATTATCTGCTTCTGCAATTGGTCCACTATCCAGTACTCGTTTACTCCGCCCTCCTGATATATTTTCAGCTTTCCGACAAAATCCCTGCTCCTTGTCTGCGGCGAGACTATCTCGACCACCAATGAAGGTATGCCCGTGTATCTGTCGTTTTTATCGGTCGCGGCAGCATGATCACATGTCACCATCAAATCGGGCTGCACTACGTTCTTTGATAGTGTGATATCAAAAGGCGCCGAAAGCACTCGGCATTTCTTCCCGTCCCCGTCAAACCATAACATGAAAACCTTGAACAATCTGGAATGCAGGACCTGATGGGTATATCCCGGCGAAGCCAGCAGGTATACCTCTCCATCTATATATTCATATCTTTCTTCATTACCTTCTGTAATCTTTATGAAATCTTCGTAGGATACCTTTTTGCCGGAATAGCTAAATGCCGTATAAGCCGCTTCCGCTTCTTTCATGGCGACGTACCCTTCCGCAGAAGAAGCGCCGCTGCCGCTCAATCTCGCAATGACCTTATCGTTTTTTGTTATAAACACGTCTTCATTCTGACAAGCTTTCAGGTATTTGCCCAGATTGTTCTTCATTTCTGTTGCACTGATCCTCATGAATACCTCGCTATTTTGCTAGTTCGCTAGTTCGCTAGTTCGCTAGTTGGATTTTTTGGAGCAATAAATCGCCTATATTATATCATAATACCCGTTTGCTATGCAACATAGTTTTAGCTGGTGAATTAGCTAATTCATAATATGAATTAGCCCATTAGCCTAAATTGTCAGTGTAAATTACAAATACAGATTGCGATAATTCTCCTCGGACGATGCCAATATCAGACAATATACATTATTTTGCTGTCGGGGAAGTAATGCCGGAACTCGTCGCGCAGGAATTGTTCGCTTTCGCCTCTGATAATCCGGTTATAGCAATACCGGCCTCTGCCCCTCCCGGTCATTATCGACTTGTCGAATAAATCGACGGCGTGCGGGAAAGCCTGCGTGTTGATCATCCGATGGATATAGCTGTAGGTCATGAAAATAACTTCGAAAAAGGCTTCGGCCTTGACTTTTTGTGATAGCGAACCGGCAAGCGTCTCGAACAACTCGTGGTACATCGCGCGCCAATCATCGATTAAAACTACCGGTGCAATAAGAATCCCTACCTTATACCCTGCATCCTTGAGATTGTTCAAGGCGTTAATCCTGCCTTCGAGAGAGGAAGTCCCGAATTCGACCTTCTTTATGATCCGATGCGGATTGACGCTCATCCGTACAATTGCGCGGCCCCTGTGGTCGGCGTTTAGGATAGGGCTGACGGTATCGAATTTGGTGGGGAAAGTGATATAACCTTTTTCATTCTTGCAGAAATTCTCTATAGTCCATTCGAGATTGTGCGTGATGGTATTTTCGAGGACAAGGTCGCTGTTGCTGCCGATCTCGAAGGTGAGATCCCCGTCGCTTTTTTGGGCGGTATCAAGCAATTTGCCGAGCATCTGCTCCCTGTTTACAAAAAGCCTGAGATATGAACATTTATTATAATTGCATACCAGATAACAATACAGGCACATGGCGCTACAGCCGGAAGACGTGTAAGGCACCAGAAAATCGGATGTCTTGGCATTGGGGACATATTTATGGGTCTTCCTGATACCAATCACGAGATTCTGCTTCATACGGGCAAATTCGCAATTCTGCTTGCCCTGCAGCTCAGGGATATTGTTGTGGCTCTTAATCTTTATCCATTCGGCATCGCCGAACTTCTTACGGAGAAATCTGCCCAAATCGTAATCCAGAGCGTCTTCTTCGTAATATACTTTTCCCGGATTGAATCGGGGATTCGGCTCAAATTGGGGATCCGGCTCAAATCGAGGTTCCGGCACCGACGCCATCACCGCCTTACGCTGATTTAACCCCACAACTCAACCCCGCAACTTAACCCTGCAGCTCAGCCCCTATGCCGCTTCCAAATTCGTTGCATCTTCTGATTGCTTCTTCGTCAGGCACCCATAACTCCTTAATGCCATCGCCTGATATGCCTGATATGCCTGATACGCTGCCGCCACCGAAGATTTCAAATCCCGACTGTTCAAGTATTTCCCGAATTATCTTGGGTGATTCGCCGCTCCAGCCATAACTGCCGAAAGCCGCTGCCTTCTTGCCTTTGAAACCGCATCCCCTGATCCTGTCAAGGATTGCCGCCGTAGAAGACAGGACGCTTCTGTTGACTGTAGGCGAACCGACAAGTATTGCTTTTGACTTGAATACTTCGGCGATGATCTCCGTATTATCCGACCGCGCGGAATTATATAGCTTTACATTGATTTTGCCGTTCGAGGCCCTGATGCCCTGCGCTATGGCTTCCGCCATCTTTCTTGTGGAATTCCACATGGTATCGTAGATTATTGTTACCTGATCCTCCTGATAATCCTGCGCCCACTCGGCATATTTGTTAACAATTTGCATCGGATTGTTACGCCAAATGATACCGTGGCTCGGGCAGATCATATCAAGAGGCAGATTGAATCCGACCACTTCGTTTATCTTCTGTGTGACGAACTTGCTGAAAGGCGACAGGATATTTGCATAGTACTTCAGCGCCTCATTGAACAGCTCGGCCTGATCCACCAGGTCGTTGTACATGTATTCGGAGCAATAATGCTGCCCGAAGGCGTCGTTGCTGAACAAGATATTGTCCCCGGTCAGATAGCAGAACATGCTGTCAGGCCAGTGCAGCATCCTTGCTTCTATGAATATGAGGTCTTTCTTGCCCAGACTCAGTTTGTCGCCGGTCTTGACGGCAACTAAATTCCAGTCCTTATGGTAATGGCCTTTCAACGATTTGACGGCGTTGGCTGAGCAGTAAATCGGCGTATCGGGGATCTCCCTCAGCAATTCGGGCAGAGCGCCGCTATGATCTACCTCTGCATGATTTGATACGATGTAATCAATCTTGCGCAGATCGATTTCCTGTTTCAGCTTCTGAACGAATTCTTTTGCAAACGGCTGCCATACGGTATCGATCAGTACGGTCTTTTCATCACGCACAAGATAGGAGTTGTATGTCGACCCTTTTTGTGTGGAAAACTCCTCGCCGTGGAATTTCCTCAACTCCCAATCGGTCTTGCCTACCCATGTTATATTTGCGTTTATCCTGAAGCTCATGCCGTATCCCTCATCTTAAATTAAGATTTTTTTCTTGTATTGCTTTCAGGTATCTGTTATTCACATCCGTCCAGTTTACAAGATTCCACCAGGCCTCCACAAACGCGGCCCTTTTGTTTTGATACTTGAGGTAATATGCATGCTCCCATAAGTCCACCGTCAGAAGCGGCCTGACGCCCCACTGGGTCAGGTTCTGATGCTTCTCCGCCTGCAGTATGACAAGCTTATCCAGAAAAGGATTCCAGCAAAGGATTGCCCAACCTGAGCCTTCGACTGCAACCGCAGCAGAAGTAAACTGCTGCCTGAAGGCGCTGAAACTTCCAAACGCGGCGTCTATCGCCGAAGCGATGGCTCCCGAAGGCACGCCGCCTCCGGCCGGTTTCATGTTCTCCCAGAACAAGGTATGAAGAATATGGCCTGAACCGTGAAAGGCCAATTCCCTCTCCCAATGCTTGACAAGTGAGAAGTCCCCTTTTTGCCTTGCCTCCTCGAGCTTTGCCTCCGCGTTGTTCAATCCGTCAACATAAGCCTTGTGGTGCATGTCGTGGTGCAACCGGACGGTCTGTTCGTCATAATAGGGCTCCAACGCATCATACGGGTATGGCAGTGCAGGCAATGAATAAGCCATATCATCATCCTCCATTCGTTTGGGTATTGGTTTCTGTTTCTAATTACACTTATTTTATCTTGTTTATATTAATTTTACCAGTGCTATCAACTGTAATCTCATATTCGTGACTTTCAGCCGCCTTCTCCACGCCTTCCCATAACCTGTCATAAAGCTTTTGTATCTGGCCTTTTGCCGCCGCAAGCCTTTGGGCGGCTTTTTCATTTCCTTCGAGGTATTCATGCATAAGGCTGCCTTCTTCGCGGCATAGCCCGTCGTGTTCCGGAAAGACTTCCCTGATCAGGTACATGGCGTATTTCACCAGCCTGAACGGTCCGAACGCCCTGACCGACTCTCCGGGCACGGATTCGACTGCGACACTGTACAAATCCTTGATGCTTCCGATAATCTCATCCCGGCTCAAAGAAGGTGAAAACGCAATGGTATAATACCAGCCGAAAAGCGTGCCGCCATTGCAGGTATGGGCGTCGCTCACCCCGACGATGGGGATGTTCCGGCCTTTTGCCCTCTCCTCGTTATAACGCGCAACCGCGAGCATGTTGCTTTCCTCGTCCTGCCTTTCATACCCGCCGATTATCTCAAGCGCATCGAACGGCTGCGCTTCGTGAATATACGATATTACTGTATCAGAGATAAAATAACCGTAACCGACACGCCAGTAAGGGTGGCAGAATATCGCGAGACCGCCGCCTTCGCGTATCCTGTCGAAGCACCATATGCTTGAAGCGCACTGATAACGGGCGTCTTCGTCGGTTATGCCCGCGCCGGCCAGATCTTTTTCGATTTGGTGGACTTCCTCCAAATACTCAGCTTCGTTTAATTTACTCTTTTCGTTTACACTGAAATCGCCGCCGAAATTGATTATGTGAACCGGGTTATTGATGGGATGCACTTCCTCGCCCCTGCAGATCAGGAGGTCGGTATCGGCGCTTTCAAACGCCTTTTGCGCCTCTACGGACGGAAAAAACAGCCCATGGTCGGTTATGGCCATGAAGTCGAGACCGATTTGCCTGCACGAGGCAGTTACATATCCGGGAGATTCTTTACCGTCGGAATGATGCGTATGGAGATGCAGGTCGCCTTTGTACGGCTTCCGGCTGAACAGATCTTGTTTCAGCGAATAGACGTAAAACCGCATTGCACCGGCGGCCTCGGCGTTACCACCCGTGTTACCGCCATCTTTATCTTTTGCCCGTATTTCGAGTATATGTTCCTGCTCGCCTTTAAAATACTGTCTGATTTCCAAGACTCCGTCGACAGGCTTGATTACCTTTGCTTCCTGGTATTTATACTCGCCC
>CAZCKQ010000111.1:0-6260 GCA_964499315.1 uncultured Eubacteriales bacterium
TGAACTTGAATTTGAGAAACTTCGGGCAGCAGCAATCATCGTCCTTATCGCACCCGTCTTTGCTTCCGTATGCAATACACCTTTCCTCCTCAGCACTTATAGCGGATTTCAATGTTTCGACATTGTCAGACAAGGCCTTGATGATGTCGGGCGTAAGCAGTTCAGGAATCCTTACTTCACTCATGGCAGAACCTCCAATTATCGTTTACATAAAATATAATATGAATAGTCCAAATTGAAGGTTACATAAAATGCTTAGCGCCATTTTTTGTAACCCTTTATAAGATTTATTCATAAAATAAAGATGATAAAGGCTAAATATATTGAAAAGAGGGTTTAATAGCATGATAAATATCGAAGTTCCTAATACACTGTCTCCTAAATTCCTAAGGATTCTGGAATCCAATGAAAAATTGGTTGACAATATTTTTGATATTTTAAGATCAAATACTGATAACAATCAACAGCGGGATAACGGGTTACCGACCCAGATCAATCTCAATTTTGCATTTTGCGACGTCAAGATAGAGGACCAGGACGAAGAGTGCGCCGGGCACGAGAAGGCATCGGACGCCGGTGAAGATACAGAGTCCTGTGATTACATCAACAAGATATTCGACCTCAAATACCAGCTAAGCAGGAATGACGAACTAATCGCACGCTTGCACAGGCAATTGGATGATCTGCGGCAAAACACGCTCAACCCCGGAAAGGTGGAAGTTGCGGATAAGGATTTGTTCAACAGTGTGGCTCTGACCAAATATGTTGACAAAAACATCTTGATTTATGATATTAAGAACAGGAAGGCTCGTTTACATCCTAATGTAAGCAAAGAATTTATCAGGACAATAAAAAAAGAGAAAAACGATAACCTGATGTTCTTTATCCTTTAGGTGTAATTTCTATTTGCCGTAATTCCTATTTGCTTGGATTTATAGTAAAAGAAGGCAAATAAATGTTGATCTTCATTTCCTCCAAGGTTGATAAAATACGGAGGTTGATATCTTCCTGTATTTCAAGGGACCGGATATAGTCCGCCGAATCGATAAAGTAAGATATAAGAATCTCGAAAGATCCGTTAGCAAATTTTTCAAAAAACACTATGATATTTTCATCAATCACATGAGCGTGCTTTTTGAGCATTTGCCTGATGTTGCTTGTAAACAAAGCAACAAGGGCGGATGCAGTACCGGGATCAAGATTCAATTTTAACGTGATCCTTCGTCTGCCGATGCGTGACCAGTTAGTGATAAAATCCTTGCTTAGGGCCGAATTTGGTATACTTACCAAAGCCTGAGCATATGTACGCACCTTCGTGCTCCTGAAACCTATGTCTTCCACCGCTCCTTCGACATTGGGCGTAGAGATCCAGTCGCCTATCGCGAAGGGCTTATCAAGCATTATCATAAGACTTCCGAAAAGATTGGCAAGCGCATCCTGGGCCGCCAGCGCGATGGCAAGCCCGCCAAGCCCCAATCCTGCGATGAGTCCGGTGACATTTACCTTCCATTGCTGTATTACAAGTATAAATCCTATAATGAAAATGAAGATCTTGATCCCGATATTTACAAACGGGACCGCCACATAATCGATTTTTGTGCCTGTTGTCTGCAGCTTTGTGCGGTATACCGACAAGATGGCTTTCATCAGCCGGTAGACGACCCACGAAACCAGTATAATAGCGGCCGATTTTATCAGACGGTCTGCAACAGCTTTCGAGGAAGTCGGCAGATCCCATATCATTACGGAAATAGCAGCGCCTATAGCGACAAATAGTACCCGGGCAGGAACTTTTAGATAGGCAAGTATCCGATCGGTATACTCTGTTTTGATCCTGCGCATAAAAAAAGCCGTTATCTTGCCTGCCCACCTGACAGCAGGTTTTCTCAAAAGCAAGAAGACGAGTAAAACCACAAGCGACAGCAACAGTCGCAGAGCGCTGATACCAAAGACAGGAGTATTCAGGAATATGCCAAGTTCTTCAGCCGATATTAGCAATTACCCTCCTATCAGCATTATACTAATGCTCCGGCTATAAAGATAAATCCCTATGTACCTTCTGAGCAATGCTAATGGCCTTTAGTTCCTCTGCGGACAGGGCATATTTGGATCTGCCCGATACGACAGGCTTGGCGTATGTAGAAGTACTGTCTCTGGAGTACAATCCGCTGAACACAAGCCCGTTATCGTTATTATCAAGCAACGCAACCGAAAAACTCAGATCGCTTCCGACATCATCAAATGCATTGTATCTTACGACACCGACTTTCTGTATACAGAGTAAAAAATGCTTTTCCAGACTATTTATATGATTCTCAATATTATTGATTTTATTATCAAGAGCATCAACATTGTTAAGCAGATGCTCGAGCACATGATCGATATTCTCGCCGGATACCCCTCTCATAAACCTGGTATATTTATCCTTCAGCTTTTTAATCTTGTTCTTGCTGCGCATAACAGAGATAAATAAAAACAGGATTAAAACAAAATTGAAAATACAAAAATAGACGAGAACAACGGGATTATCAATAATATAGTCCGGCAAAGCCAAATCCTCCTTTAAGCATATAAATATCAGCTAAAAAAGCCTTTTGTTTCACGTGAAACAAAGAACTGGACCAGCCTCTCCAATTCTTCAGCCGAATAATACTCTATCACTATCCTGCCTTTTTTATTCCCATGCTGGAGACTTACCCTTGTCTTAAGTATGTTCTGAATTTTAGTCGCTAAATCGGCATACGCTTCATCATCTTTTTTCTTCCTGGGCCTGCGCTTAGCGGAAAGCATCTTCTTCACAAGACCTTCGGTCTCTCTTACATTCAACTGCCTGCTGCTGACTTCAACAGCAGCGGCATATTGCTTATCGCCATCCTGAAGGGATAGCAGAGTCCTTGCATGTCCACTGCTGATAAGACCTTCAACAACCATTTTCTTGACGCGGTTGTCGAGTTCAAGAAGCCTTATGGAATTGGCAACGGCGGGCCTGCTCCTGCCGACAATAGAAGAAATATCCTCCTGAGTCATATCATGTTCAAGGATAAGCTTATTGAAAGCCTCAGCTTCCTCAATCGGATTAAGGTCTTCCCTCTGAAGGTTCTCGATCAGGGATATTTCCACAAGCTGTTTTTCCGTCAGGTCCTTTACTATGACAGGTATCGTTGAAAGGCCGGCTAATCTCGCCGCCCTCCACCTTCTTTCTCCGGCGACGATTTTGTAAACATCATCTTCCTTTTTGACTACGATAGGCTGGACAACACCGTGCCTGCGTATCGATTCGGCGAGCTGCTTCAATTTCTCATCATTAAAATGCTTCCTCGCCTGATTTATATTCGGCTCAATCTCATTCAATCTGAGCTCTTTGATGCCGCCTTCGTTGTCCTGCTCTTCGGTTATCAGCGCCCCAAGCCCTTTTCCCAGACCTTTTCTTACTACCATAATTACCGCCCCCCTTCAGTAATTTGAATAACCTCGTCGGCAAGCTCCATATAGCATTCTGCTCCTTTGGATTTGGGATCGTATAATATTATTGGAAGCCCGAAGCTTGGCGCTTCGCTAAGGCGGACATTTCTGGGTATTACCGTGCTGTAGACCTTATCTTTAAAATACTTCTTGACCTCATCCACTACCTGTATAGACAGGTTAGTCCTTGCGTCAAACATGGTCAAAACAACCCCTTCTACATCCAGAGCTGTATTGAGATGCTTCTGCACGAGCTTTACCGTATTGACAAGCTGAGATAATCCTTCGAGGGCGTAGTATTCGCATTGTATAGGCACAAGGACTGTATTGGCGGCCGTAAGCGCATTTATTGTAAGCAAACCAAGCGACGGAGGGCAGTCAATGATTATGTAATCGTATACGTCCTGCACATCCCGAATGGCGGTTTTAAGCCTCATTTCCCTGGATATTATCTGAACAAGCTCAATTTCCGCTCCGACAAGCTGGATATTTGACGGACACAGCTTCAGGTTGTCTACAACTGTATTTACAATAACGCTGGTTATCGGCTCTTCGTTGATAAGCACATTGTAAATGGATTTAGCTACGCTGTTCTTTTCTATACCGAGCCCGCTCGTTGAATTACCTTGGGGATCAACGTCAATAAGAAGGGTTTTTTTACCTTTTACAGCGATAGACGCACTGAGATTTACGGCAGTTGTTGTTTTGCCGACTCCGCCCTTTTGGTTGGCTATCGCAATTATTTTCGACAATAGTATCACTCCCGTAACCCAAGATGATAATCATTCGGACTATTTCATTATAAGTAATTGTTTCACGTGAAACAATAGTCAGATATCAAGGTTTGTTACATTTTTGGCATATGTCTGGATAAACTCTTTCCTCGGCTCTACCTTGTCACCCATTAAGGTTGTGAATATCTCATCCGCAGCAATCGCGTCTTCCAATTCAATCCGCAATATGGTCCTCGTATCAGGATTCATTGTGGTCTCCCAAAGCTGAGTCGAGCTCATCTCTCCAAGACCTTTATATCTTTGAATCGAATAATCCTTCTTATCCCAGTTCTTTTCTTTTACGATTTTTTCGACCTCTTTTTCATTGTACGCATAATACTCTTCTTTATTTTTATATACGCGGAACAACGGCGGCTGCGCAATATATACATGTTTTCTTTCGACAAGCGGCTTCATGTGCCTGTAAAAAAATGTCAGTAGCAGCGTCCTGATATGCGATCCGTCCACGTCCGCATCGGCCATTATAATAACCTTTCCGTATCTGAGCCTGCTTATGTCGAATTCTTCGCCTATACCTGTGCCAAGCGCTGTTATTACCGGCATTAGCTTTTCATTTTCATAAACTTTGTCAATCCGGGCCTTTTCTACATTCAGCATCTTTCCCCATAACGGAAGAATGGCCTGAAATTTCCTATCTCGTCCTTGTTTTGCCGATCCTCCGGCCGAATCTCCTTCCACGATATAAATCTCGCACATTTCCGGGTCCCTCTCTGAACAGTCGGCCAACTTGCCCGGCAATGTCGTAGATTCAAGCGCGTTTTTCCTCCTCGTAAGCTCCCTCGCCTTTCTTGCCGCTTCCCTGGCTCTTGAAGCTGTTAAGCATTTATCTATTATTGTCCGGGACACCGAAGGATTCTCTTCAAAAAAATATGTCAGTTTTTCATTTACTACACTCTCTACAAGACTTCTTATCTCACTATTTCCAAGCTTGGTTTTTGTCTGCCCTTCGAATTGCGGTTCCATGAGCTTCACACTTATAACAGCCGTCAGTCCTTCTCTTACGTCCTCACCCATCAGGTTTTTTTCATTTTCCTTTATAATGCCATACTTCCTGATATAATCATTGAAAACCTTGGTTATCGCTGTCCTGAAACCTGTAAGATGGGTTCCTCCCTCTATGGTCGCCACATTATTGGCATATGAAAAAATGTTCTCTATATACCCATCATTGTATTGAATGGCGATTTCAACATAAGATGTGTCTCTTTTGCCTTCGATATATATAGGCTTTTGATGCAGCACCTCTTTATTCTTATTAATATACTCTACAAATGATATGATGCCTCCTTCATAGTGAAGCGTCTTTACAACCGGCTGATCTCCACGCTGATCAACGAGCCTTATTGTTACTCCCTTGTTGAGGAATGCCATTTCCCTGTAGTGCCCGAGCATTACATCATAGTCATATACGATATCCTCAAATATTTCAGGATCGGGCTTGAACCTTGTCCTCGTTCCTGTACTTTCGCAAGTTCCTACCACTTCAAGCGGAGTCACTGTTTTACCGCGCTCGTACCGCTGCTTGTATACTTTCCCGTCTCTCCATGAGACTTCTACTTCCATAAACTCGGATAATGCGTTCACCACTGACGCTCCGACGCCATGCAGGCCTCCGGAAACACTATAGGCCCCGCCTCCGAACTTACCGCCTGAGTGCAGTATCGAATGCACGACCTCCACTGTAGGGATTCCCATTTTTGGGTGTATGCCTACAGGAATTCCTCCTCCGTTGTCTTTGACAACGATAGAGTTGCCCTTCTCAATAATTATCTCAATTTCGTCGCACCTTCCGGCAAGGGCCTCATCAATGCTGTTTGCGACTATCTCATAAACAAGATGATGCAACCCCCTGCTTGATGTGCTGCCGATATACATACCCGGCCTTTTTCTTACAGCCTCGAGCCCTTCGAGTACCTGTATCTGGTTTTCATCGTACTTTGTCATTTCCATGTCATTACGGTGCATATATTACCTCCGGGCTTGTTATTATAGGTTACCCGTTTC
>CAZCKQ010000112.1:0-6161 GCA_964499315.1 uncultured Eubacteriales bacterium
AGACTTCAATGTCCGATACCTTATATATCTTTACGAGATTCTCGCATTGGATTATCGCCATGTTAATCCTCTCCCAGCTTCAACGCCTGCGCGGTCTTAATCCTGGAAACAAGAGACCATAGGAACGCAAATCCTGTCACAAGCATGAATCCTACAATAATATACAGCTTGATGTGATCTTCGGTATTGAAGATGATCCTGAAGGGCGGCACTTGCTCATACGAACTGTACGACATCTGGAAAAACGGTATGAAAAGCCTGCTCGCGATCCTCCCGATCAAAATACCGGCAAGTATTGCGGTTCCTGACGTCATGACCTGTTCCCATGCAAGCATGCACAGTATCTGCCTGAGGTGTATACCTACAGCCCTGAATATCCCGAACTGCAGCTCCCTGGCTCGAATTGACAGCGTCCAATACAGTATGAACCCGATCAGGCACACAGCCACCGATATTATAAACCCAAGCGTGAGAGCGCCGTTGACTCCCAGCCTGAGCGGATCGTTCTTCATCTTCACAAGCTCATCCTTAATATTTGAAATCCCGGCGATTTCTATATACTTTTTCTCCATATCGGCATAAAGATCCGCGGTTTTGGCTTCGGGTTCAAGCTTGAGCCATATGTCATAAGGTTCAAGTGACATACAATCCTGTATGTAGCTGAAATTCCCCACGATCAGCTTCGGGTCCGGTTGGCTGACCGTCTTGCTTTCCCCTTTTTCCCACACAGTCTTCACTTCCGCATTCGGATTCCACGAGGGCCAATAATCTATGATCCCGAATATGCAGACTGTCGCGTGACCCGATTCTCCCCACGAAATCGTTATTGCGTCACCGGGCCTCAATGACGCAGCCTGCGCAAGCGACCTTGATATGAGGACGGAAGAAGGCTCCTGGGCAATCAGGTTCAGGTACCTATACCAGTGATGAGGCAGAAGATCCGGCCTGAACCAGCAGATCCTGCCGAATTCCTCGGTGTTCACGGCCATAAGCCTCGCAGAATAGCCTCTATCATTTACATTAATACTGCAGTTGTTTGTAGAATACACTTTGGTGGCCATTTCAACCCCGGCCAATTGCTCAAAACTCCTGAAATCCGGTTCGATATAGTCACCCTGTTCCGATGACAGATTTACATTCATCCCGCCCCCACCCATGCCGGCCGAGGGTGAAGCCTTTAAGCTCGTTTGTTTTTTCCATTCCGGTTGGATCACAACATCAGCGGCAATAGAATACCTGATTTTTTCCTCGGCATTAAGGTTCATAGTCCTGGCTGTGTCGGCGCTGAAAAGTCCCAGCGCTACAGTAAATGAAATAAAAAGCATCAGAAAATGATATTGTACCGCCGACCGGCTTGCCTGGAGCAGCACCGCGTACACGGCAGGGGTAAAGATACGCCTTCCCGCTTTATATACCAATGACACAATTACCGGGAATATCCTCAAAAAGAATAACCCGGCTGCAATAATAAATATAGCCGGCGCAATAAACAGGAGAGGATCTATGTCGAGGGACTCGGCTGTCAGCCCTGTCTTGAGAAGGTCACGCTGGCGTTTGTCAAATATGTAGTATCCATATCCGCTTATGGCAAACAGTATGATATCAAGAAAGATGATCTGCCAAAAAGGCCTCTTTATCCTGCGGGCGATATTCTGTTTACGCACTACGACCGAAGTTCCCGAGCTGATGTATGCAGGCGCGGCCAGCACGAGTATCGAAAACAGCATGCCAAGACCGGCGTAGTAATATGATGTATTATTCAGAACCGCATCAAGCGAGGCACGATCCACAAATTGCAGAAAGCCGCTGGATGCTCCGATTATTTTACTAAGAAACAATCCGAGAGGGGGACCGAGGATCAGGGAGAATATGGCCAACAGAAACCCTTCGGCGGCATATGCGATCGTGACATGCAGCCTTCCGGCCCCACGGCTCATGAGTACCGATATCTCCGTCTTTTCTCTCTCTATTTTCAGCAACGACACCATGAGCAGGAACAATGCCAGCATTACAAGTATGGATACATTCATGGAAAGCATCTGGGTCGTTATCTGCTGTTTCTTCTCAAAAAACTTTTCAGCTATATCTTTGATGGGAAATCTATAATCAACAACGTTCTTTTTGAGCAGTTCGGCCCCGTGACGCTCTTTATTGAACGGCAGAAGGACCCGGTCGATACTTTCAAGTTCTATGGAATTATAATCAAAACAGTAGTAGCTCTCAATTCTGCATGCTGTCAGCATGTCTTTCCTGACATAGTCACTCACCATCAGATCATAGTTTATGAAGATATCTTCCTTGTGATTGGACAGTTGATTGAACCAATACGGGTCATCGAGGGATTTCGGTTCGAACACGCCTGTAATCCTGATCTTGTAAGGCTTGATATTCTTTTCGCCTAAATCGTGTTTTATCTCATACTCTTTTCCTACGACGAGGTTGAGCCTGTCAAGCGCCTCCTCAGTAACAAGTCCTTCATATATATTATCTGAGCCGGATACGCCGTCCGTCCCGGATGCATCGCCCGTATCCGGTGAAGGCATCCTGCCGTCGATGAGTTTTATATGGTCCTCCAGCCCGTAATAAGCGCTTAAATTGAATCCCTTAAATCTATAAACCGAGGCGATTTCCTTCTTTGGCAAAGATATGGAGAAGTTGACAGTTGAGATGAGTTTTGACTTTGCAATCAGCGGTAATGGAATACTATCCGCGGCATCTTTGTTGTACTTCTCGATGATATTCAGCGCTATTTCGCTTGTTTTTACATTATAAGCGTCCGTATCTACCCTGGTATATAAGCCTCCCGGATAAATATTGTTGTCATTCTGATAATTCTGTATTTCCTTCAGAAGCATTTTCTGGAGGATGGCATTCGTATATGCCGGTATGCAGCTCAAAAGAGCGGTCCCGATCACCATTCCCGCCAGCAGGCTCAGTACCAGCCATTTATTCTTGAACATCTTTCTGAGTATTATAGTGAAAAGTGAAAGCATCGGCTTACCTCCCGCCTATCTCAAAATTACCTGCTCGCCTTCCTCCAGCCCGTTGAGTATCTCCGCCTGCGTAGCGGTAACCAGCCCGGTTTCCACCTTTCGTTCCCTCTTCAATGAATCCTTCAGGATCAGTACATACGTCCCGCCAATTTCCGTCCTTAATGCATCCTTAGGTATTACAAGGACGTCATCCTTCTTCTGGAGGGTTGCGGATATGCTGGCATTTTGACCGGCGCTGATATCTTCAGGTAAGCCTTCCACTTTGATTCTTATCGTATATTGGTATTTGCTGCTGTCCTTCTCATCGATGAAATCTACCGGCGTGGCAATGATTTTACCTTTATATTGGACAGAATCTATCGAGATATCCACCTCCATGCCGTTATGCAGGCTTTGCATTTTACTGGTATCCGAATATTGCCAATCCAAAATCAGCCTGCCGGGATCGGCGACTTCAACCAATGTCGTATAGGGCTGGATAATATCGCCTTGTTTCGCATCCAACACATAGGTGACGATTCCGTCCAGCGTGCTGATAAGCCTGGTGCGGTCATAATCCCGTTTCAGGTTGGTTAGCTTATATTCAATAGAACTCACCTCAAGTTGCTGCAGCTTTATATTAATATCTGCTTTTTCAAGCTCGCTGGGTGAAGGATCCGGACCGGCCAGCCTGGCCTGCTTATCTATCTCAATCAGTTCAAGCCTTAATTCCGCCTTTTGATACTCCATCTCTGTCTGCTTTATCATATCAAGGAGGCTTTCATTTTCAAGCTCGGCTACAAGCATTCCCTTTGTGACTTTGTCGCCTAAACTGACATATAAGGCTTTAAGTCTGCTGCCGCTATACTTGTATGAAAGACTCGAGCGCTTGTCATAGATGAAAGTACCGCTTCCTTTTGCTTCTAGTTTTATCGTCTGTCTTTTTACCTCATAAAGGTCATAAGTCACATTCACAGGCTTGATAAGCGGAGGAGCAATGACGTCATCCTCCTTAGGCAGAATTGAACATCCCTGGATGAATAGCGAAAACAACAAAACCGGTAATAACAAAACTTTAATCTGCTTCGTGCTGCAGAATCTGTCCATCCTCAAGCGAATATACATTATCAGCCACCTCCATTATTGCCGGATCATGCGTTGCCATTATTATTGAAATTGGTTCTTTTTCAACAAGATCTTTAAATATTTTTATAACCTGCAAGCCCATGTGGGTATCAAGCTCCGCGGTAGGTTCGTCGGCAAGTATCAACCGCGGCTTATGCGCGAATGCGCGCGCTATGCCTACCCTCTGCTGTTCTCCTCCCGACAGCTCAAACGTCCTGTGGTTCATCCTCTTATGCAGCCCTACGAACGACAGGCACTCCTCCGCCCTTTTCCTTATCTCGCCGGGAGGATAGCCTGCGACTTTAAGGATGAACTCTACATTCTCATATGCCGTCATATAGGAAATGAGCGCCAAAGATTGGAATATAAACCCGATATCCTTCTTTCGGATCAATGTCCTGCTCTTTTCATCAAGGCTGCCGACTTCCCTGTCCAGAAAGAAAACCCTTCCGGCGGTCGGTCTGTCAAGCATGCCGATGATATTCATCAGCGTAGTCTTCCCCGATCCCGACCTGCCCTTGAGGGCTACCAGCTTCTTCTCGTCGATACTTACGGATACGCCTCTCAGCGCATGGATTTCATTCCTGCCTATGTTGAATACCCTGGTAACGCCTTCGGTTCTCGCGATATATCCCAATTCCTCACCCTCCCCGGAGACCATTATATTAAAAAATTCAATTAATAGTATAGTTTAAATTGTGAATAATCCTATAATTTTCCGTTTAAAAAATAGAAATTAATTCAGTAGATTTGAATTGACATATGCCTTGTCCACGGAATATAATAGTTAGAAATTGAATATCGTTTTATAATATGTACGATAGAGCAGGCGATGCATCGGCAAAAGATACGTGGGGCCGGGCCATTTCATATGGCAGTGGGTAGGACGATACCCGTGGGACTATAAATAAATAATTATGGTTCCGCGGGTTTTTTAATTAGCGACGCATTATTAGTGAAGCAGAAAGGATTTGAAAATTGATACTATTTAGTAAATTTAAATCATTAGACAAAAAGGTTAAGGTCGCCGGATTATCCGTCTTCTCAAATACCATGCTGATATTCCTGAAAATAATCGCGGGGATATTGAGCGGCTCGGTAAGCATCATATCGGAGGCCATACATTCCGGTATGGACCTTATCGCGGCGGTGATAGCGTTTTTCTCTGTAAGGATGTCCTCCAAACCCGCTGACAAAACCCACCCGTACGGTCACGGCAAGATAGAGAATATTTCCGGAGCAATAGAAGGATTGCTGATCTTCATAGCCGCGATCCTTATCATCGTCGAAGCTGTCAAGAAGATCGTTCATCCGGTCCATATCCAGGAGGCAACCGTCGCCATAGCCGTGATGATATTGTCGGCAATAGTAAATACGGTTGTTTCAAGGATTTTGTATAAAGTATCGCGAGCCGAGGACTCGGTCGCGCTTGAAGCCGATGCGCTGCACCTCAAAGCCGATGTGTTCACATCCGCGGGAGTAGGAGCGGGACTGCTTATCATCAAATTTACAGGGATTACTATCCTCGACCCGATAGTTGCCATATTGGTTGCGTTGTTCATTATAAAGGAGGCCTGGCAGCTCACCTGCAATGCATTCAGGCCGCTCCTCGACGTAAAACTGTCGGATGAAGACGAAGAAAAGATCAGGCAGGTTTTGGGCAATTATAACGGCCTGATTGCGGATTTCCACGGATTGAGGACGAGAAAAGCCGGTAAAGTTAAACACATAGATTTTCATATAACAGTAACCGGTACTTCAACGGTGTTTGAAGCTCACACGCTTAGTGATAAAATAGAAAGAGACATAGAAGATACCCTGTGCAATACAAATGTAAATATTCATATCGAACCTGACACTACTACAGAGGCCGGAGGTCAAACATGAGCATGAATGTAATTGAAACTGACGCCCTCACCAAGTACTATGGCAGAAGCCGCGGCATCACGGATATCGGTTTTTGCGTCAACGAAGGCGAGATATTCGGATTCATAGGCCCTAACGGCGCGGGAAAATCTACGACGATACGGCTGTTCCTCAATTTCATTTTCCCTACGTCGGGCA